>DATLFN010000152.1 GCA_035540975.1 Acidimicrobiales bacterium | reverse complement strand
CCGTCGCAGAACAACTTGGACGGCCGAAGGCCGACGAGGGAGTCACCACAACGGTGAACCCGTCGCGGCCGTGCAAGTTGTTCTAAGGCGGGCCCTTACCCCGAGGGCCCGATGGTCGCGGCGGAGCGCACACTCCCGTTGTTCTGCGTCGTCCACCACGTGGTCTGCCCGGCGGGTGCGTGTGGGCCGCCCGCCCGGCCTACCGACGGCGCCAGATCTCGAAGCCACCGTGTTGGCTGTCGAGGACGAAGTCCCGTTCCACCACCGGGCGGAAGACGTGCCAGCTGTCCCGGTAGAACGGCTCGACCGCCTCCATGGTTCGCATGACCAGCAGCGGCGGCGGCCGCTCCTGCAGCTCGGCCAGCACGGCACGGCGCTGCTCGGCCGTGAACAGGGTGGGGAACAGCGGCGAGTACCGGCCCCAGGGCCGGGCCCCGGCGAGGTAGGGCACGATCGGCCCGATCTCGTCCACGACGGCCACGGGCGTGCCCTCCGACCCCAGGCGGCGGAGACGCACCGCCAACGACCCGAAGTCGCCCGCCGTCACGCCGCGGAACTCGGGCGGGAGGCCGCACACGTCGCGGGGCGTCTCGACGAGGCACTCGCCGACGGGCCGGTCGTCGCGCACCAGCGACCGGAGCAACCCCGGGTACGACCGCACGCCCGGGTCGGCGGCCATCGCCACCACGGTGGCGGCGACGGCCAGCCACGGCACCGCCACCGGCCGGCGGCCGGCCCACGCTCGCGTGGCGAGCCCGCCCGCCGTTGCCAGGAGCACGGCCAGGGGGACCGTCGATCGGAACAGGTTGTGCGGGTTGGACCGGCCGACGAAGTACACGAGGGTCACGAGGCCGTACAGGGCGACGGTGCCGAGCATCACCGCCGACGTGGTGGCACGGCCCCGGGCAACCTCCACGACGGCGAAGGCGAGGAACCCCAGGTACGTCGCCGCCACCGCGACGAAGGCCACCACCGTGACCCACGACGGCACCCCCAGGAGGGGGAGCAGGGTGGCGCCCTCCGACCCGAGGCGGACGTTCTCGAGCCACCCGCTCCAGAAGTCGGCGGTGTGCAGCGTCCACCGGCTCGCGGCGCCGAGGCCGATCACGACGACTCCCCCGGCCACGGCGGCCGCCGCCGGCAGGCCGCGAGCGGCGGGCGCACCCTCGGACCTCCAGCGGGCCGCCCACCAGAAGGCGAACGCCAGGCCGAGGGCGGCGACCGCATCGGTCTGGAACACCGCGGTCAGCCCCACGAGCACGGCGGCGACCGCCGTCCACGCATCCCGGTGGCGCGACCGCAGGGCGACCAGGCAGGCGAGGAAGAACCACACGTCGAACGGCCACCGCAGCACCGTGGCCGAGGGGAACCGCCACAGCACGAGCTCGGACGGGAAGAGGGTGAACAGCTGGAGGAGCACGGCGAGACCGGCTCCGACCGCCCCCCACCGCCGGTCTCCGGTCAGGCGGCGCACGAGGAGGTAGACGCCGATGAAGTACGAACACGCGTACAGCGCCTCGAATCGGATCAGGTGGCCGTAGGACAGGACGTCGAGACGTGCGAACACCATCGGCCAACCCACCCCGTAGTACGGGTGGACCTCGGTGCCGAGGGCGAGCCCCGAGTCGTAGGCCAGCGTCGGCCCCAGCCCGAAGAAGTCGAGGTGGAGCGCCCCCTCACCGGCGAAGGCGTTCCCGGCCAGCTCCGGCCACGCCGGCGTGTAGAGGAAAGCGACGAGCAGGGCGGGCACGACCAGGTCGACGAGGCCCAGGCGCCGCTGGCGCCGAGGGACGTCGAGCGGCGAGCGCCACGGCACACGGAGGCCCGCCCGTGCGGCTCGGGCGGCGGCCGCGCAGGCGGCGACGAGGACGAGGGCGGCGCCCGCCCACGCGAGCCGGCTCCCGGCGCCGGTGGGGGGGGAGGCCCGCGCCGAGACGAACGCCCCGGTGGCCGCGGCGGCCGCCAGGAGGGGTACGGCGAACGACACCGCCGGCCACCCTCGGTCCCGACTCCGCCCGCGCCTCGAGAGGACGGCGGTGGCGGCGACACCGACGGCGGCCGCCGCGAAGTACACCGCCGCGTCCCACTCCGGTCGGAAGTTGTGGGCACCGTTTTGGGTCAGCTCCGCCGGGTCGGCCGTCCGCGCCGGAGCGAGGAGGAGGCCGGCGAGCAGGGCGACGACGCCGATCGCCACGCCGGCGGCCACCGGTCCACCGAGCGGCGGCAGCGGCCGCGCCTCGGCTCCGCCGAGCTCGTCGACCTCGGCCACGGCCGGCTAGCCGCTAGCGCCGGCGCGCGGCCGACGCGGGGGCCGCCCCGGGCGGCGGACTCGGCTGGGGTCGGGCGTGGGACGACGAGCGATCGGACGACATCCTCGGGTGGGCCGGGAACCGCCGGGCCCGCCCGGCGACAGTAGCCCGGCCCCCGGTGCGCCCCGGTCGCCGCCGGGGTTGACAACGGGGAGAATCGTGCGAGGCTCCTGGTGGTGCCCTCGAGGGGGCCGACGATCCACCGCAGCCCCGACGTGCCCGCCCCGGCTACCGTCGCCCGCGGCGGTGAGAAGCGCCGTCCGGGGAGGAACAGGCCGATGACCGGCCGCTCGCGGGCCCGGCGCAGCAGCAGCGCGAGAGCCCGGTCGAGGGCCTCGGGGTGGTCGGTCGCCTGCTCGGCGAGGTCGGCGCCCGCCGCCCGAACGGTGCGCCCGGGATCGAGCGCGTGACGAGGGCACACGCCAGCAACCCGGTACGGCCCTCACCGACCGTGCGCCCAGTCGCTCCGGCTGGCCCGCTCCGCGGCGGCCATCACCGTGGCGCGCCCTGGCAGCGGACCGGGGCCGTCCGCGGCGGCCGCGGACCTTCCCGTGGGCCGTCCGCGGCGGCCGCGGACCTTCCCGTGGGCTGAGCTGAAGCGTCGCCGGGCGCGCCGCCGGCCGTCAGTCCTGCTTGCGGGCGATCGCCTTCCCCAACTCGTGCTTGGACATCCGCGACCGCCCGCGTACGCCCAGCCGCTTGGCCCGCTCGTAGAGCTCCGCCTTGGTGCGGCCGAGCACGTCGACGCCCCCGGCCGACTCGCCGCCCTTGCGGCCCCGGCGCTTCGCCCGGTCGTCGGACGGGCCCTTGCCGTCCTTGGGCTCCCAGTGGTCGCCCACCTTCTCGAAGCTGTGCTTGAGCGCCGCGAACGCCGTGCGGTGCGCGCGCTCCTCGGAGTCGTACTGTTCGTGTGCCGATTCCAGCGTCTTCGCGAACGTGCGGCGGGCCTTGGCCGGCGACCGCTGCACGGTCCCCGGGAGGTCCTCCCTGGTGTCCTTCGGCATCGGGTCCTCCTTGACGACAAACGACGACAGGCATGGGATTCCTACCCAGGCGCCGCGGGGTAGGACACACGAGGGGCGACCGGCTGGGTCGCGCCATCGGCCCGGCCACGGACGACCGCGGGCGGCCGCCCCGCACCCACGAGGCTCGCCAAGGAGGGTCATGGATCTCGCACTCGCCGCGCTGCTGCTCGCCCAGACCGCAGAGGGGACCGCCGCCGAGCGTGCGGCGTGCGGCACCCCGGAGGAGAGCTCGTCGGTGTGCCGGGCGGTGCTCGGGGCGACGGACAACGAGTTCCTGGCCAGCATGGCCGAGACGGTCGTGGTCAAGCCGGCCAAGGTCGTGCTCGTCATCGGGCTGGCATGGGTGGCGACCCGGCTGATCGCCCGGGCGGTCGCCCGGTTCGTGGCCGGGGTCAAGGGCGAGCACGGCCAGCGCCGCCTGGGCGCCTTCCGCGAGCACGCGCCCGCCGCACTGGTCCCGACCGGCGAGGCGCCCGGGAGCCGGGCGGCCAAGCGGGCCGAGACCATCGGCGACCTCATCCGCAGCATCGCCGGGTTCGGCGTCTGGGCCGTCGCCCTGCTGATGGTGCTGGCGGAGCTGGGCCTCCACCTCGGGCCGCTCATCGCCGGTGCCGGCATCGTCGGCGTCGCCCTGGGGTTCGGCGCCCAGAACCTCGTGCGCGACTTCATCTCGGGCATCTTCATGCTGGCCGAGGACCAGTACGGCGTGGGAGACGTCATCGACGTCGGCCCCGCCACCGGCGTGGTGGAGGCGGTGAGCCTGCGCACCACCCGGCTCCGGGACGTGAACGGGGTGGTCTGGCACGTGCCCAACGGGACGATCGACCGCATCGGCAACAAGTCGCAGCAGTGGTCGCGTGCCCTGCTGGACGTCGACGTCGCCTACGACACGGACGTGGACTTCGCCGGCGAGGTCATCAAGCGGACGATCGTCGCCGAGTGGGAGAGCGAGCAGTGGCAGGACATCATCCTCGAGGAGCCCCAGGTGTGGGGCGTGGAGAACCTGGGCGCCGACGGGATGACGATCCGGGTCGTCGTGAAGACGCTCCCCTCCAAGCAGTTCGAGGTGGCCCGCCATCTGCGGGCCCGGATCAAGGCGGCCTTCGACGAGGTGGGCATCGAGATCCCCTTCCCGCAGCGCACCATCTGGCACCGCAACGCCGGCGGGTTGCCCGGGGCCGACGGGCTCGACGGCCGCGGCGGCCGGCCCGGCGGCGGCCGGAACGGCGACCGGGACGGGGACGGTCGGGACGGGGACGGTTGGGACGGCGCCGAGCCGGCGATGTCGTCGTCCGGGCGCCGGGCCGACTGACCGGTGCGGCGATCGCCGGCCTCGCCCTCCGGGCGCTCCGCTAAGGTGTCCCCCGGTTCAACACGCCTTGGCGACAGCAGGTCCCAAGGTCCTGTGGTGCAGTTTGGAGTGCACGCCGGCCTGTCAAGCCGGAGGTCGCGGGTTCAAATCCCGTCAGGACCGCGGTCGGGTAGCTCAGTTGGTAGAGCGCGCGCCTGAAAAGCGCGAGGTCACCGGATCGACGCCGGTCCCGACCACCACAAAACCGCAGGTCAGCGGGGGTGCGGGGTCACCGGCGGACCGACCGATAGCCCCGGCGTGCCAGATCCGTGCCAGAGCGTGCCAGATCTTCCCGGCGCATCTCGGGCTCTGGCGGCCACTCATGGGCTTCTCACCCGATCCCGTCGGTGGCGGCGCGGGCCGGATTCCGAGCCAGACGTGCCGGGCCGCCGCGGGCACGAGGGGCGGTCCTGGCACGTAGCCGGCCCATCTGGAGGTCGCCGTCCCGCCCGGCGGCGGCGGTCAGCGGTCGCCGTGGACGATCAGGCGATCGTGGGCCAGTTCGACGAAGCGGGCCTCTTCGAGTGCTTCGACGACGGCATCGAGGTGGCGGTCGAACAGGGCGAGGAGGTCGTCGTTGGTGATGTTCCCGGTGGCGACCACGAGCAGGCGCCCGGGCGTGCCACGCAGGAGGTGGCCGTCACGGAAGTCCCGGTCCTTGGTGACCACCACCCGGTCCTCGGCGTCGGCCAGGCGGGCGATCTCGCCGTCGGTCGTCCTGTTGGCTTCGGGCAGCTCGGAGGTGTGGACGGCGTCGTGGCCGGCGGTCGCCAGGCGGCGGGCCAGTCGAACCGGAAGCTGGGCGTCGACGAGGAACTTCACGCAGCGCCGAGTGGCACCACTCGCCGCATCCCGGTCGCAAGGGCGCCGAACTCGAGAGCGGCGAGCAGGTCGTCACGCTCGAGGTCCGGGTGGTCGGCGATCACGTCCTCGATCGTCATTCCGGAGGCCAGCAGCTCGAGGAGGTTCTCGACCGGGTAGCGCAGGCCCCGGACGGTCGGCTTGCCGTGGCAGATCGAGGGGTCCGACGTGATCCGGTCGAGCCGCGACATAGAAAGGAAGCGTACCCATCGCCCGTCTCGACATTACGGGGACGGTGGGCGCAGGCCGGCCTCCTCGGCCATGGCGTCGAGTCCTTCGGCGATGCGCCGGTCGCGGTCGTCGGCAGCGTGCTGGTAGATCATCGCCGCCCGGGGGCTGGCGTGGCCGAGACGGGCCATCAGTTCCTTGGTCGTGGCCCCGGTACGCGCCGCCAGCGTCCCGGCCGAGTGGCGAAGATCGTGAAACCTCATTCCCTCCAGGCCGGCGACCCGCGCTGCCGGGAGCCAGACCCGCTGCCTGAAGTTGCTGCGCTCCAGCGGCGTGTCCTCCTCCGAGGTGAACACGTAGCAGTCGGCCCCTCCGCCGTACCGGGCGCGGTGGCGCGCGAGCTCGGCCACCAGCACGGTGGGAAGGGCGATGGTGCGGCGCCCGGCCCGGCTCTTGGGATCGTCCTCGATCACCTCCCCGGAGGCGAGGCGCAGGCGCTTGCACCGCACGGCGATGGTCGCGCCGCCGAGGTCGACGTCGTCCCAACGCAAGGCGAACAGCTCGCCCTGGCGGAGCCCGCCGAGGCCGGCGGCCAGGACGAGGGCCCGGTAGGGGTCGGGCACGGCATCGGCCAGAGCTGCCAGCTCGGCCATGGTGGCGAAACGCTGTTCCGGGTGGTGCTCCACGCCTCCCCGCTCGATCCGGCAGGGGTTCTTGGCAATCCGGTCGTCGTTCACGGCGACGGTGAGCACCTGGCGCAGCCGGACGTAGGCCTTGGCTGCCACCGACGGGCTGTGGTGCTCGACCAGGGCGGCGTACCACTGGCGCACCAGTTCAGGCGTGAGATCGGTCAGGTCGACGGTGCCGAGGGCGGGCACGCCCGGGTCGATCACCGGGAGGATGTGGAGGCGCAGTTGGGCCTCGTAGATCTCCCTGGTCCGCTTGGCCAGCCGGGCGTGGCCGCGTAGCCAGGCCCAGGCGTAGGCGTCGAGAGCCACCCGGCCGGCGAGCGGGTCGACCCAGGCGCCCTTGGCCTGGTCCGTCTCCACGCCGGCCAGCCAGCGGGCGGCGTCCGCCTTGGTCGCGAACGAGGTCGGGGCGGCGATGCTGCGCCCGCCCTCCACCTCGTAGCGGGCCTGCCAGCGGCCCGAGGACAGCCTGCGGACGTTTCCGAACTGGCGTCGCCGGGACATGCCGGATCCCTTCTCGTCGAACCGAAGGGCTCGGCCTTTGGCGGGCCGGCGACGCCTGCGACGAGGTTACGCGGACCGGCGGTGGCCCCGGCGGGCGCGGTCGAGCCATGCCTCCACCTCGGCCGGGTCGAAGCGGAGCAGGCGACCGACCTTGTAGAAGGTGATGCGATCCTCGGCCACGAGGCGGCGCACGAAGCGATCCGTCACGCCCAGGCGGGCGGCGACGGCGGGCAGGTCGATCAGGGGCAGGCGGTCGGGGGTTGCGTTGGGCACGGCTCCTCCTGGACGTCGATGGTCACCCCAGGTATGCCGCTGAGGGAGCGATTCCTCGCGAGGAATCTTCAGCGCCTTCGAGCCCGGTGCAGCGGCCGCTGCCTCTCCACCTGGCCGAGCCGCCGGCGCATGCGGGCGACCAAGTCGTCGTCGTCCTGCGATTCAGCCGGCGCGGGCGGCGGGGCGCCGGGAACGGTCGCGGCAGCCGGCGCCGGGGCACCGGCGGCGTCCGGCCCGGGCGGGCACGGTTCGACCGGGCCGGCGGTTTGAGACCCCGCGCCCGGTACCGAGGTCGTCATCGCGGGCGCCGGCAGGCCCGTCGCCGGCGGGGTGACCGCCCGGTCGTCGGCCAGGCGGTCCCGCACGGCCAGGGCGGTGCGGGCGTTGGCCGGCCGGGCGATGACGGCGGCGAAGGCCTCCTCGGGGTCTGCCATCCCGGTGGGGTCGACGACCAGGCCGAGGTTCTGGCCCCGCCCCCTAGTCATGCCTACGTAGACCCCCGAGCGGGTGCTGGAGGGCTCCAGCACGCAGATGCCGTCGTCGGTGGTGTCGCCCTGGGTGCCGTAGCCGGTCACCGCCCAGCCCAGCTCCACGTGCCTGGACACGTAGGTGGCCGGCAGCCGGGCCCGGCCCCGGGTTGGATGCGACACCACCAGCGAGCCGTCGGCGCCGACCGCCTCCACCTCCCAGGTGTGGCGGTTGCGCACCGCCTGGCCGGTGTCGGTGCGGGTGGGGTCGTTGCGCCGGGTGGCCACCACATCGCCGGCGAAGGCGGCGCTGCCGTCGGCCAGGGCCACCGACGGCCCGGCCCGGCCGGAGTTGTGTCTGCGCTGGATGGCCAGGTTGATGTCCCGGGCCATGCCGGCCGAGGCGGTGGTGATGGCCAGGCTGCGACCGGCCTGGGAGCGGAGCAGGTGGACCCGGGCCAAACGCTCGGGCAGGAGGGCCGGGTGGACGGCGTCGAGGCGGCCGTGGGCGGCGTAGGCGGCGGCCGCCGACCGCTCCCCCCGGCGCAGGGCCAGGCTGGCCTCGGCCTGCCAGGGCTCGTCGAAGCGGCGCACCTCCTCGAGGGTGTGGGCGCCCACCCGCTCGCACCACAGCTCGAACATCCCGCCCCGGCCCACCGCCGGCAGCTGGGCCGGGTCGCCCACGCACACCAGCCGCCAGCCGTGGCGGCCGACCAGGCCCACCAGAACGTCGAGGTCGTCGGTGGCGGCCATGCCGCTCTCGTCCAGCACCACCGTGGTGCCGGGCGGGGGCCGGTAGCCCGGCCGGCCGGCGTCGGTGAGCAGCTTGGCCAGGGTGGTGGCCGGCCAGCCCGTCTCGGCACCGAGCACGTCGGCCGCCTTGCCGGAGGGGGCGAGGCCCACCACCGGCCGGCCCTGGGCGGCCAGGGAACGGGCGGCGGTGCCGAGGGCGGTGGTCTTGCCGGTGCCGGCCGGGCCCACCACCAGCACCAGGCGCCCGGCGCCGGCCACTGCCTCGGCCACCGCCGCCTGGGCGTCGTCGCCGTCGGGGAGCGGACCGGGGCCGGTGGCGGCGCCTGCCGCCCAGCCCAGCAGGCAAGTCTCCTGGTCGAGCACGGCGGTGGTGGTGAGGTGGCGCTCGGTCACCGCCTCGCTCACCGGCCGCCCGTCCCGGCGGCGGGGCACGCCGGCCGGCGCCTCGGGCTGCAGCTCGACGCACTGTCCGGCAGCCAGCGCGGTGAGCTCCTCGACCAGCGCCACCGCGCCGGCCCCGCTGGCGGCGGCGCCAGCGGGGAGGAGGGTGGCGATGTGGCGGCTCAGGTCGGCGTGCAGCCAGGTGGAGGACTCGGCTGCCACCCGGGCCAGGGCCTCGGCGATGATGCCGGGCCGGTCGATGCCGTCCAGGCCCGGCAATCCTGGTGCGGCGGCGACCACGTCGAGCGCCGCCACGCCGGCGGTGGCGGCCTGGGCCCGCCAATCGGCCCGAAGGGCCTCGGGGTCGCCCACGGCGTGCTTGGCCGGGCGGCTGTCCACCGCCGCCCACCGCTCCAGGCGGTACAGGGTGCGGGGGTCGGGCTCGGCTCCGTCGTGGTCCTCCACCCACCGGGCCACCAGCTCGCCCAGGCGCTGCTTCACCTGGGCGGCCCGGGCCGAGAACACCCGGAGGGCCTCGGCGGGGACGCCCTCGATGTCGGCGTGGCCGTTGCTGACCGCTCCCCAACCCACGCCCAGGCGGGCGGTCAGCTCCGAGCGCAGGGCGCCGGCGTAGACCCAGCCGATGCTGCACTGCTGGCGCTTGAGGAACCGGGCGTCGAGGGACAGCCACTTGCCGCTGTCGTCCTGGACCTTGGCCACCACGATGGCGTGGGTGTGCAGCTGGGGATCGGAGGAGCGGCTGGTGTGCTGGCGGAACAGGGCCACCGACAGGCCCCGGGTGTCCACCTGGTCCACGCCGTCGGTGCCCCGCCGGGTCACCGAGCCGTGTCGGGCGAAGAAGGACAGGGCGGCCTCCACGGCGGCGTCGTGGGCGGCGGCCGCCTCGGCACGAACGAAGGGGTCCTCGGCCAGTCCCCACAGCACCGACACCGACTTTGGCGCCGAGAAGCAGGCGTCGAAGGCCCGGGCCGAGTCGGCGCCGAAGCCTCGGCCCAGGCGCCCGCCGCTCCCCGGGTGGCGGGCAGTGAGCAGCGCCTCCAGCTCCTCGGGGGCCACCTCGGCGCCGAGGCCGAGGGCGGCGGTCCCCTCGCCCCACCACCGCCCGGGCGGCTCGTCGGCGGCCAGGTAGTAGTCGACCGGGCCCCGGCAGGCGCCGTCTCGGGAGGCCTGGTCGGCGGCCAGACCGGCGTAGTAAGCGACCATGGCCTCCACGCCGTGGGCGCCGGCCTTGATGGTGGTCACCCGCATCACCGCCGGCGACCCCCGCGGGCCAATGCACTCGTCTGTTGGTTCTCGGGTTCGATGTGGAGCTATGCCGGGGGAGGCCCGAAATCTCGCGAGGAATCTGAAAAAAGTTCTGGGCCTTACTGGCCGCCGATCGTGAGGCGCTCGATGCGGCGCTGGTGCACGGCGTAGATAAACGGGCCCTCACCGGCGCAGGCAGCGGCGATGGCGTCGAGGTTGTCGAGGAACCGAGCCGCCATGGCCTAGCCGTCAGGTTCTGGTTGGAGAGGCAGAAGCAGCGGGTCCGGTGCGCCTTACCGCCTCGCGCTCGGCGAGGTTGTACCGGACCCCGCGCGTCCTTCATGAACACCACCCACCCGCGAGCGCCCGCCAGGTCCAGCCAGTCCTCGTCAGGCACCTTCTCGTCGGCGGGGACGCCGTAGTGCTCGGCCAGGGTCGTCAGCCGGAGCCCGGCCGCCCGCAACAGTGACGGGACGATGATGCGGCCGAGGCTGCGGTCGAGGAAGAGGTCAGGCAGCGCGTCGGGATGCGACACGCAGCACGTCCTCGAGCTGGTCGACGGGGACGCCGAACTCGGCCGAGAGCGCGTCCAGGGAGTCCCCGGCCCAGAACCGCTGGAGGACGTCGTCCACCCGGGCGCCGCCCCGCTCGAAGATGGGGGCGCCGAACGAGCGGGTCGGGTCGGCGACCACCTGGGCGTGGCCGTAGGCCGGGACGTGGATAAGCGACGCGTAGCCGTCGGCGCCGTACTCGATTCGGCGCAGGTAGTCGTGGACGACGTCGGCGAACACCCGTTGCCCGCTGCGAACGACGACGAGCGTTCGAACACCGGCGCCGTCCGGCGTGTCAGCGTGGGACTCGCCGTAGTCGAAGAGCAGCTCGGCTCCGTCCGTGTAGAGGCGTCGCGACGCCAGGGCGTGGTTGAGGCCGATCTCCCGCTGCAGGTGGGCAAGGGCGGGCCTGATCCGCTGGAGCGGCACCTCGCTCCGCCGCAGGGCGGAGAGGACGAGCGCCTCGGCGAGCCCGACGAAGGGCACGCACGGGTCCGCCCGGCGATCGGTCGGTAGGCACGTCACGGCCGGGTCGCCGGTCACGGTGGCCCGGTCGGCGAACCGGCGGCTGTACCCCTTGGCCCACGCGGCCAGCGTCGAGGGTGGAACGGCGACGATGCGCGCCGCCTCGGCCACCGTGTACAGCGGCACCTCGAAGCGTGTCCGGTCGGTCGTCGGCTCCACCTCCTCGGGCCTATTCAACCAGGGTCGAGCTCGCAGACGCCTCCACCACGTCAGCTCCGCGGTTCGGTGCGGCTCCGGCGCCGGAGGCCCGGACCTACTCGGCGTTACATGGCAGGGTGTTCGACCGGCGACCGACGCCGCGGACCGCCGCGCGATCATGCAGTCGGTACGGGTGACGGTGACGGACGACGACAGTTCGATGGAGCCGTCGATCGGTTCTCGAAGGCCCGGATCGGCGAAGCGCTGCCCGACCAGTCGGTCCTCGACCAAATCGCGTCATCGCAGCCACCCCGGCTACGAGGGACTGAGCAGCGCGGGATCGTGCCACCCGTCCGCGGCTTCAGGCCTGGTGCGCTAGCGGGCACCAGTCCTGGTCCGCCACTCGGGCGGCGCCCATGAGGTAGTCGTGCGACGCGTCGGCGCGTGCGCTGACCGAGCGGACGTCGAGGTCCACGAACATCCCGTGACGCTTGACCGGTCGCCCCGCCACGTACACCGATTCCACATTGTGCGTTCCCGCCGAGTGCACGACCGCACCGACCGGGTCGCTCAGCGGTGCCAGGTTCAACATGTCCGCCCGCAGCATCAGCACGTCGGCCTGCTTGCCCACCTCGAGCGTGCCGATGCGGTCGTCGAGACCGCAGGCCCTGGCTCCGTCGACGGTGGCCATGGCCAGCACATCCCGCGCCGTCAGGGAGACCTCGGCGAGGGTGTCGCCCCGGGCGAGCGCCGCGGCGTGGTCGGCCCCGCGCTGCAGGGCGATCGCCACCCGCATGGCCCCAAAGAGGTCGCCGCCGACGTTCGTGCAGACGTCCGCCGACAGGCCGGTGGGGATGCCACGGGAACGCAGCCGGGCGGTCGCCGCCGGACCGTGACCCATATTCGCCTCCACCTCCGGAGACACCGAAGCGCGTCCGCCGGCGTCCGCGAGCATGTCCAGCTCGGTGTCGCTGAGCATGTTGCAGTGCACGTACGTCGTGTCGGGCCCGAGCAGGCCCCGGGCACCGAGCTCGGCCACCCCGCCCTGTGCCCCGCGGAGCCCACCACCCACATGGACGGTGACGGGCAACCCGAGCTCCCGGGCCAGGCCCCAATCGGCGACACAGTTCTCGATGGTGGAGTACTCGGGCCCGCGCACGGCCATCCCCAAGGTGACCCGGGCCCGGTCGTCGGAGCCGACGCCGCTCCGGAGGCGGGCAACGTCGCGGGTCTGGGGTGACACGTCCTTGCGCAGCGCCTGGTCGTTGCTGGCGCCGTAGGAGAAGAGGGCTCGACCGCCACCTTGCAGCAGGGCGTCCCACGCCGCGTCGGCGTGGTCGGGACCGTTGAGGTTGTGGGACCAGTCGACCACCGTGGTGATGCCCGAGTCGAGCGCCTCCACCATGCCGAGCAGGGTGCCTGCAAAGGTGTCCTCGGGACGGAAGACACCACCGAGCTGGCCCCGCATCCGGGCGAAGTACTGACCGAGGGTCCAGTCGCACGCGATCGTGCGCAGCGCCGACTGCCACATGTGCCGATGGGTGTCCACGAGGCCGGGGAGCACGATGCGGCCGCGGGCGTCAACCACCTCGGCGTCGGAGACGTTGTCGAGTTGTCCCAGGGACGCGATCCGTTCGTCCTCGATCAGCAGGTCGCCGAGGAACGGCTCCGAGCCCGGCACCATCGTGACGAGCCAGCCGCCCCGGAGCAGGATCCTCTTGCTCACGGGCACATGGTCGCAGTCTCAGTCCTAAGCCGCACTCGGCTCCCGCGCCTGTAGCTTCGTTCACGGTGGTGCGTCGCCAACCGTTTCCGGCCAATCCGGACGTCCACGGCGAACCGTTGCCCGCTCGGAAGAGCGACCTCAGCCTCCGACCAGAACAACTCCATGCCGCATTCTCCCTGACCAGACCCGCTCCGAGGTGCCCGGTCGGTGGCGCCGGCACGGTGACCCGACAGCGGCGAGCGGGGAGACCGGCCCCCGCCCCGAAAATCCGTTCGCCTGGCCGGAGGGCGCCGCGACCCGGCAAACGGCTGCGCTTGTCTCCAGCGACCGCCGCGAAGTCTGTGGTCGAGAAGGAACGCGTCTGACAACATCGCTCGACATGGACGAGGAGCGGATCCGACGGCTTCAAGCCGACCACGAACGACTGAAGAAGAACCCGAACATCCGGATCTTCGGCGAGCCGCCCGGAGGACGCCCGAACGTCACGGAGCGCTTCGCTCGGAGCCTCGCGGAGCTGACACCGACGCGGCGCCGCTTGGCGCTGGCGAGGGCGTGCGCGCAGCCGTGGCGAAACGACGCCGAAGCCATGCCGGAGTGCTACCAGCGTGACTTGGTGCTCGCCGCCTACGAGGCCGGTCAAGAGCACGCCACTTGCTGCGCGGACTTCGACGTCGACGCGATGTTCGTCGAAGACCCCGAGCCGATCTCCCCCCTCCTCCTCCGCCAGCTCGCTGAGCTGTCGCCGACACACCGACGCGAAAGGCTCACGTCGGTGCTGAGTAGCCCCTGGTCGGGCCCGATACCCGAGAAGTGGCGACATCTCGTCGAGAGCGGACGTATCGAGTGGGGGGATCCCTCCGAACCCCCCGAATGGCTGCAGCGGGAGCACGAGTACAGGCATGCTGAAAACTTCGACGACCGCAAGCACTGGGGTGCCGTACCGAGCGCCACGCCGATTCCTCCCGAGGACGGCGCTCGTCAGCTGGAGGACGAGTTGAACCGAGGCTGAGACGGGGCCGGCTAAATGCCTGAGGAAGGTCCACCGACGTGCCGATCCGCGCGTGCCGGCGGAGCCCGGCTGCTGCCGGGCCGTCATCATGCCGGCCGCTCGGATTATTCAGTCGCGCTGGCCAGCGAGCCTTGCGACCAAACAGTCTGAGGGCGAACCGTGTCGGTTCTGCGATGGACGCAGCCGCGGCCTGGCCATAGCAGGGCTACTGGGACCGCTCCTTGCGGGCCTGGATGGCTGACTTGATCGTAGCCACCGCGGCCATGGCGAACAGGGGCACGGCCGGGATGAAGTACGCCCAGTCGGGTCTCGCGTTCGCCACTCCCGCGGCCACAAGCGACAGGATCAGGGCTGTCACAATTGAAGCGAACCAGACAAGTTGGGGATGGCGTCCGCTGAGCGCAGACAAGGTCTTCCACATGACCCCACATGCCGCCGCTGTCAAGAGGACGAGGACGATCCACTCCATGAAGCACATCGTGCTCCAGAGATCTCAGCGCTCCATTCCCACGCCGCACCGACGTGCCGTTCTCCCGTGCCTCAACGCCGACGGGCCGAAGTAGCGGTGTGCGCCGATCTGGTCGTCGTGAGCGCCGCCGCGCTCGACGGCGCGCGCCGAATCCCACTGGCCGACGTTCGGTGCGGTGGCCAGCAGGTCGGGCCGACTCGGCGATCCGGTAGTCGCGTGTCTATTTCGTGCCAGATCCGTGCCAGAAGCACTGGCACAGAGCGGCAAATCACGGTTCGTGGAGGTCACTCGCCAAACGCCAGAAATGGGTTCTGACCTGCCACTTCGCGCCGAAATCGCTGGTGAGCCAACTGGCCCAAACCGGCCCCAGCCCGCCTGAAAAGCGCGAGGTCACCGGATCGACGCCGGTCCCGACCACCACAAAACCGCAGGTCAGCGGGGTTGCGGGGCTCACGGTGGCCCACAGCGAGAGCCCCGTCGTGCCACATCTCCCGAGTGCGTCGTGGCGCTTTGCGGCCACGTGCGGGTCCTCGCTGGTCATCATTCGAGACGAGCCCATCCGGGACTGAGGAGTCGACCGCCGTCGGGGCCCGGTGACCGGCCGCACTGTCACAGCAGCCGGGCCCATGTGCGTCCCTCGATGGCGAGGGCCTGCTCCAGCATCGGCGACGGGGTGGACAGGAAGACGTCGGCCCCCAGATGTTTGGCGGCGGCAACCGCCTCACCGGCGAGCAGGTTCAGCGAGTGCCGCTGGCGCAGCCGGCCGATGGCCGGGCCGAGGTGCCGCAGGCTGACGAGCTCGATCTGGACGGGGAGCTCGACCAAGGCGTCGACCGCCTGGCGCCGGTGCGCCTCCGGAAGCTCTTCGAACGGCCGCGACAGCACGCCCGGACGTTCGGTCGCAGAGAGCACGGCCTGGCACAGCCGCACGTACCAGCAGCCAGTGGTGGCGAGGGGCCGACGGCCGAGCGGGGCCGGCAACTCGCCGCGGAGGACGGCGCCGAGCGCCTGGTCGTCGATGAGGGCGACGGTCACTCGTTGGCGAGGTCGGGATCGCCGAACCCCGATGCCGCCGCCTCCCAGTCCGCGTCGGTCACGGCGTTGAGCACGCGACGTCGAAGGGCCTCAACCCCACCGGGCACGAGCAGCAGTGCGTCGCCCAGGTCCACATAGCCGACCTCGCCGCCGTCGGTCAGCTCCCATCGAGTTCGGGCGGCGGCCGGGAGGCTCATCTGCCCACGGGAGGAGACGCGGAGGTCGCCGGAAGATTCCATACATTGAAGGTTACAAGGCGCGTCCACTCTTTGCCTTGTACCGGCCCCGGTCACCGGCGCCTCGAACGCCCACGACCGCGGGCGTCGCCGGTACGCTCATCGACGGGGTCTGATGACTGGCGGGTTCTGGCGGTGAGAGACCGGCCTCTGCTGCCATGGCGTCGAGGCCCTCGGCGATCCGCCGGTCGCGGTCGTGGGCGGCGTGCTGGTAATCATCGACGCCTGGGGCTGGCGTGGCCGAGGCGGGGCTCAGCTCCTTGGTCGTGGCCCCGGTACGCGGACAACGGGCGGCCGCGGTGTGGCGGAGGTCGTGGAACCGCATGCCGGCGCGCCCGGCCGCCTCGGCGGTCAACAGCCAGGCCCGCTGGTGGAGGTTGCTGCGTCGCTGCGCCGTCTCGACTTTGGCTGTGCCCGGTTCAGCATGTTGCGACGGGCCAAGTCTCTTGCGACGGCGCTGGGGCAGCAGGCTGTGCGACGCTGACCTCTGTGACGATCTCGCGCAACGTTCACGATGTGCTGGCCGCTCTGACCGAGCACTGGTCGCCTCTAGGACGATCGCGGTTGTCGACGACTACGACGCGAGAGTGGTAAAGGCCCGGGGCGAGTTCACGCGGCACAGCCACCCTGAGACTGACGAGTTCCTTCTCGTGCTGTCGGGAACCCTCACCATCAGGATGGACGAGGGCGACGTCGTCCTCGCTCCGGGTGATGTGTATGTCGTCCCGGGTGGTCGGTTCCATCAGCCTTTCGCCGGTGCCGAGACGACCTTCTTGCTTGACCGGTGAGAGACGGGTCCTCTGACGGTCCCACCCGGTCTGATCTGATCTGATCTGACCCTGATCTGACGGCCTCCGCAGGGCGACGCAACGCCCAGCATGTTCGCTGCGCTCTCCAGCGGCGCCTGGCGCTCCTACCGCCTGAGCGCCGGACCGAGAGGATCCGGCGCTCGCCGCGACCCAGCATCAATCGACGTGCCGTTGGCGTCAGACGGGGTCGCGCCGCCCGTCCGTTTCGTGCGGCAAGAACGGGCGATATTCGCTCATTCTTGCCGCACGAACAACGCCGGCCCCATCGTGGGACTCGCGCCGACGCTGCGTTGGGCGCTACGTTCTCTCGCTCGGGTCGAGCGGGGGCGCGGCCGGCGCGCTCGGGAAGGCGATGCGGTGCGAGTTGTCGCGGCGATTGTCCGGCAGACCTTCCGCCGCATGACCGCCTACCGCGGCGCCACGGCCGCCGGCGTCTTCACGAACACGGTCTTCGGCTTCCTTCTGGTGTACGTGCTGCTGGCCGTGTACCGGGAGCGGGACGAGGTGGGCGGGTTCGACGTCGTCGATGCCGTCACCTTCACCTTCGTGGCCCAGGCGCTCATCATGGTCGTGGGGTTGTTCGGCGACTCGGAGATGGCCGAGCGGATCCGCACCGGCGACGTGGTGGCCGACCTGTTCCGGCCCGTCGACCTCCAGCTTTGGTGGGCAGCGGTCGCCTACGGCAAGGCGGGCTTCTACGCCCTGTTCCGCGGCATCCCCCCGTTCCTGATCGGCGTCGCCGTGTTCGAGGTGCGGATGCCGCCCGCCGGGGCGTGGCCATGGTTCGTCGCCAGCGTCCTCGCCGCCGTGGCCGTCGCCTTCGGGTGGCGGTTCCTCCTGGCCTTGAGCGCCTTCTGGCTGCTCGACGACCGGGGCGCGTCGAGCCTGGGCCTGCTGGTCGCCGTCTTCATGAGCGGTCTCTTCGTCCCCGTGGTGTTCTTCCCGGGCTGGCTGGAGTCGCTGGCCCGGGCCCTGCCGTTCGCGTCCATGCTGCAGGTGCCGGTCGAGGTCTTCCTCGGCAAGCACCGCGGCGCCGACGTGCACCGGGTCGTCGCCGTCCAGTGCGCCTGGGCGCTGGTGCTCGCCGGAGCCGGGCGTTCCGTCCTGTCGCGCGCCGTGCGCAGGGTGGTCGTCCACGGTGGCTGACCCCGACAGGACCGGCAGCCACGGGTGGCGAGGCGAGCTCGGCGTCTACCGCCGGCTGGTGGGGGCACGGATCCGGTCCGACTGGCAGTACCGGGCCTCGTTCGTGCTCCTGTTGGTGAGCCAGGTCCTGGTCGCCGGCCTCGACCTGGCGGTGATCGCGGTCCTGTTCGGCCGTGTCGACGCGTTGGCCGGGTGGACGGCCCTCGAGGTCGCGCTCCTCTACGGGCTCGGCGGCGTCGCCTTCGCCGTGGCCGACGTGTTCGCCAGCCAGGCGGAGCTGGCCGGCCGCCACATCAAAGCGGGCACGTTCGACCGGTTCCTCCTGCGCCCGCTGTCGCCGCTGCTCCAGCTGTCGGCCGGCGAGTTCGCGCTGCGGCGGGCGGGACGGGTCGTGCAACCGGGCGTGGTGCTCGCCGTCGCGCTGGCCGGCACGGACATCGACTGGACGCCGGACCGTGTCGCCATGGTGCCCGTGGCGCTCGCCTCCGGAACCGTGGTGTTCGGGGCGGTGTGGGTGCTCACGTCGTCCGTGGCGTTCTGGACGGTGGAGACGCAGGAGTTCGGCAACGCCTTCACCTACGGCGGGAACCACCTGACCCAGTACCCCATCGACGTGCTCGGGCCCTGGCTCCGACGACTGGTCACCTTCGTCGTGCCCCTGGCGTTCGTCGCCTACTTCCCCGCCGCCTACCTGCTCGACAAGCCCGATCCGCTGGGCGCCCCGTCGGAGGCCGCCCTGCTCACGCCCGCGGTGTCGCTCGCCCTGGCGCTGGCCGCCCGCGCCGTGTGGTCGAACGCCGTACGCCACTACCGGAGCACGGGGAGCTGACGTGGCCGTCGTCGCGCTGGACGGGGTGGTCAAGGAGTTCACCGTCGCCCGGCGGGCGGGGCGGTTCCGCCGCGAGCGGTCGGTCGTCCGCGCCGTGGACGAGGTCTCGCTGTCGATCGAGGCGGGCGAGATGGTCGGCTACATCGGGCCCAACGGCGCCGGGAAGTCCACCACGGTGAAGCTCTGCACGGGCGTCCTGGTCCCCACGGCCGGCCGCGTGGCGGTGGTCGGGGCGGACCCGACAGGCTCCCGGACCGACGTCGTCCGCCGCATCGGCGTGGTCTTCGGGCAGCGCACGCAGCTGTGGTGGGACCTGCCGCTGCGTGACTCGTTCGATCTCCTCCGCCACGTCTACGGCGTCCACGCCGACCGCCACCGGACGAACGTCGACGCCTTCGTGGACCTCCTCGACCTCGCCGGGTTCCTCGACACCCCGGTGCGTCAACTGTCGCTCGGGCAGCGGATGCGGGGCGAGCTGGCCGCCGCGCTGCTCCACGACCCGGAGATCCTGTTCCTCGACGAGCCGACGATCGGCCTCGACGTCGTCTCGAAGGAAGCGGTGCGGAGCTTCCTCGTCGCCCTCAACCGCGAGCGGGGGATGACCGTCCTGCTGACCACGCACGACCTGGTCGACGTGGAGCGCCTCTGCACCCGCCTGCTGATCATCGACCACGGCCGCCTCCTCGAGGACACCACCGTGGCCGGCATCAAGCAGCGCTACGGGGGCGAGCGGGTGCTCGTGGTCGACCTCGAGGAACCCCACCCGCCACTGGAGGTGCCCGGAGCCCATGTCGTCCGCACCGACGGACCGCGACAGTGGCTGCGGTTCTCGCCGGACCGGACGGCAGCCGACGTCCTCGCCCGCGTGGCGGCTCAGGCCCCGGTCCGCGACATCTCGGTCGAGGAGACCCCGATCGAGGACATCGTGCGGCGGATCTACGAGGAGGGACCGCGATGACGACCGTCGCGCCGCGGCGGTGGCCGGAGCGTCAGCCGCCGATCCCCACCGCCGGGCGGCCGGCGGTGTCCTGCAACCAGTAGAGGGCGCGGAGGCGTTGGGTCGTGATGGCGAGGCTGACGTCGACCGCCTCGGAACCCTCGGCCTCCGTGAGCCTCCCGGCACCGCTGCGCTCCTGGAGGCTCCAGAGGACCCGCTCGTGGCGAACGACCTCGGCGTCGATCTCTTCTCGTGCCCGCGGACGGGCCGATCCCAGGACCTCGAGCGTGCGGGCGCCGTCCGGAAAGCCGACGGCGCCGCTTATCAGCACTGGGTCCACCGGTTCGTCGGTCGGCGGCAGCCTGTCGAGCAGCCCGAGCGCCCACGTGACGACGACGGCGCCCTCGACCTGCCAGGAGGCCATCGCCACCTCGGCGTCGTCGAGCGCTCCGGTGGGGCGACGCAGGATCTCCTGCTCGTGGGCCTCCAGGCCGGGGCCGGCGCCGGCAGCTGAAACCCAGTCGACGACGGCGTCCCATGTCGTCGGGAGAGGCCGCCCCTGGCGCTCGAACTGGGCGCGCTGCGTCAGGGCCAGCAGGGCGACGAGCCTTGCCGCCATGCGCTCCGTGCGCGGGTCGACGGCGACGGCGCCCGCCGTCGTGCCCGCGAGGACGTCGTCGCCCGGCGGTTGCGGAATGGGCGCCGCCGCTCCGGCCGCGGTCGCCGGGCGCCACCTCGAAGGGGCGAGCAACGGCAACGCGAGCCACCCGAAGTGGTTGGCGAGGGCGAGGGCGGCCACTCCGGCGACGAGAGCGGCGACGAGCAGGACGGCGAACGGCATTCCCATCCCCCCGTCCCCTCCGGTGGCGGGGTCGACCCGGTCGAGTCGGAGGGGGCGGCTCCCGATGGTCAGGGTCCCGCCCGGCGACGCCGGCTCGGCGGCCTCGGTGGTCTCCGTCGTCGGCCCGACGACCGCTTCCTCGACCGGCTCGGTTCCCGTCGCGGGCGCCACGGGGACGGGCCGAGGAGCGGCTTGCGAGGACGTGGAACCACCGAACCGCGGGATGGTGGTGCTCGCGCGCGTCGTCCTACGTGTCGTGGTGGCGCCCGCCGTCGTCACCGCCCGCGTCCCGGTGGTCGGCGACGCCGTACCCGCGGTCCCCACGGGCGACGCAGTGACCGCGCCCGACGGGGCAGCGGTCGTCACGGGAGACACCGCGGTCGTCCCCGTCTGCGGTGCCGCCGCCGTCGGAGCCTGCGCCGTCGTCGTCTGCGCCGGGGTCGCCGTCATCGGCGGGGGTGGCGCCGTCGTGGTCGGTGCGGCCGTCGTCGGCGGTGGAGGTGCGGCCGTGGTGGGCGGCGGCGGTGCGGCCGTGGTGGGCGGTGGAGGTGCGGCCGTGGTGGGCGGTGGCGCCGTCGTCGGTCCTCCGATGTGGCCGGCGACGTGATGAGCGGAGCTGGCGGTCGCCGTCGCGACGGTGACGGCGAGGGACAGCAGGGCGGCAAGGAGCAGGCGGACCGAGGCCGGGGGCGACGCTGACGACTGCGACCTTACCGCCATATCGAGCGCGACCTCCGCCGTCGTGATTCCCGAAAACTGTACCTTCTGCGCGAGGCCATCCTTTCCGCCCCGAACCTCGCGCTCGTTCACATCGTGCGGCTCTGGGCACTGAGGGCCGCCGAGCGCATGCGTCGCCGCACCGATCGGCGGCAGCGGGCGCCGGGGTGCGTCGGGCCCGCGAGGCGAGAGGACGCCGTTCAGTCCGGCGCGATGTTCTGGTTCAGCCGGAAGAAGTTGGTCGGGTCGTAGGCCCGCTTGACGGCCTTGAGCCGGTCGTATTTCCCAGGACCGTAGGCCTGCCTGATGCGGTCCTCGCCCTCCTCCATGAGGAAGTTCACGTAGACGCTCGTGTGGTACGGCCGGAGGGCCGACCAGTAGTCGCGAGCCCACTGGCGTTCGGCGTCGAAGCCGTCGCCGGTCAGGCTGTTGCCGTTGATGTTGAAGGTGAACCCGGCGCCGCGACCGTTGAAGGCCGTCTCGTCGTCACCGACGCGGGCCACCGCCCCGCCCATCTGCCAGAGGGCGATGCTCGAGATGGGCGACGTGATCCGCAGGCCGTGGTCGACGACCACGTCGATGACCTCGTCGGTCAGCGCGGCCACGTCACAGGACCGGACGTAGTACCACCAGCCGTGGCGGAACGAGGGATCGAACATCTGCTGGTGCGCGAGGAACGGCTTGGGCCGGCACAGGTCGAGGACGGGGGAGCCGAACGCCTTGAGCGGACGCATCACCCGCTCGCCGTCCTCCACGGGCCCGGCGTGGCAAGCGGCGACGGCGATCACGAGCTTGCCGACCAGGTCGGGCGGGACGGCGGGGAGCGCCGGCGCCCGGCGCTGCACGACGATCGTCATGAGCTCGTCGGGGCAGTCGGCGATCCAGTCCCGGTAGAAGCGCAGGACCTCGGGGGCCTCCTCCATCGGCCAGAACACCGGCCCGGCCATGACGTCGGGGCCGAGGGGGTTCAGCCGGAACTCGAAGTCGGTGACGACCCCGAAGTTGCCCCCGCCTCCGCGGACGCCCCAGAACAGGTCGGCGTTGCGGTGCTCGCTGGCCGTGACCAGCTCGCCGTCCGCCGTGACCACGTCGACCGAGACGAGCTGGTCGATGGTCAGCCCGTGCTTCCGCATGATCCAGCCGATGCCGCCTCCGAGGGTGAGCCCGGCCAGGCCCGTGTGGGTGACGATGCCGGCGGGGACCGCCATCCCGAACGCCTGCGTCTCCCGGTCCAGCTCTCCGAGGAGCACGCCGGCCTGGGCGCGCACGGTGCGGGCGGCGGGGTCGACCCGCACGCCCTTCATGGGCGCCAGGTCGACGACCAGCCCGGCGTCGCACACCGACAGGCCGGGGAAGCTGTGACCGCCCCCGCGCACGGCGGTCAGCAGCTCGTGCCTGCGCCCGAAGCGCACCGCGGCGCGCACGTCGGCCACCCCGCGGCACCGGGCGATCACCCCGGGGCGGCGGTCGATGGAGCCGTTCCAGACCTTCCGGTGCTCGTCGTAGCCGTCGTCGAGGGGTTGGACGACCTCGCCCGAGAAGGTGCGGCGGAACTCCTCAACCGCGGCCTCGTCGACGGTGCCGGCCTGCGCTCGTCCGCTCACGTCACCCCCCTCTGTCGCGATCAGGTTCGCACCGGAGGCGACTCGGGACAAGCCTCGGCGCCCCCCGTCAGCGGGGAGTCGTCGGGCCCGGGAGCCCGGCGGCGCCCTTCGGTGCGGCGGGTGGCGTCGTCTCCAGGGTCGCCGTGCCCAGGCGGACGGGCACCACGGCGAAGGCGGTGTTGCACCCGGAGCATCCGGTGTCGGTGCTGAACACCAGTGCGCCGGCCGGCAGCGACGGCCGGGGGTCGATCACCAAATCGAGGTGGAAGGGCTCCAACTCGCCGCCCGCACCGCCGATGCCGGTGGCCTCGGCCAGCGGGCGGCGCGCCGTGGCACCGGCCTCGACGACCACGACGGAGATGGTGCCCTCGTAGCCCCGGCTCCTGCCCTCGGCGTTGAAGATCCCGCCGACGGTGTCGAGGGGCCGCGGCGCCTCGACCTCGATGTCGGGCGATCGCGCTCCGATGACGTGCCAGCCGTCGGCGGCGAGGCGCAGGAGGACGGTGCTGGCGACCCGGTCCCGCACGACGCCGCCCTCGCCGAGCAGGTGGACGTCGACCTCGCCCTCGGGCCCGGAGGTGGGGCGGAAGGCCGACAGCGGCGGGTCCGGGAAGCCGACGAACTCCTCGACGAACGAGCGCGCCGCGCCCTGGGGGTCGGTGTACTGCTCGTGGTTCGGCGGGGGCCAGATGGCGTCCGCCGGCCGCGAACCGAGGTCGGGCGGCACGGTCGTCGTCGCCGGCAGCGTCGTGGTCGTGGGGACGCCGGTCGTGGGGACGTCGGTGGTGCGGACCTGCTCGGGCCCGTCGTCGCCCAGGACGCCGGCGAGCCCGACGACGGCGGCGAATGCGGCCGCGGCGGCGAGGAGGCCACCGCCCAGCCGCCCGAGCGCCCGGCGCCTCCGGGCAGCGGAGAGCCGTCGCTCGATGGCCTCGTGGGCGGCCGCCGCGTCCGGCTCGGGCACGTCTGCCACCCGCGCCTCGCAGGCCGCCCGCAGCCGGGCCTCGGTGCGCTCCAGCGCGGTCCGGTCGGCGGTCATCTCCGGTCCTCCAGGGAGACGTGGAGGGCGGCCAGGGCCCGTTGGGCGTGCGTCTTGACCGTCCCCGGGGCGATCCCCAGCGTCTCCGCGATCTCGGCCTCGCTGAGCTCGAGGTAGTAGCGCAGGGCGAGGACCTCCCGCTGGCGTTCGGGCAGGGAACGCAGGGCGGCGAGCACGGCGGCGTGGTCGTCGGCGACCAGCGCCGAGGACTCGGGCGACCGCAGGTCCTCCGCCTCCTCGGCCGGGCCGGGGCGCCGGCGCACGGCGCGGCGGCGCAGATGCGAGCGGGCGCCGTTCAGCACCGCGCTGCGGAGGTACGCGGGCGCACTCGCCGGCTGGCGGACGGCGGCAGAGCGCGACAACACGGCGACGAAGGCGTCCTGCACCAGCTCCTCGCACGTGCCGACGTCGTCCACCAGCAGCGAGGCGAGTCGCACCAGCGACCGGTAGTGCTGGCGGTGGAGCGACGCCAGGTCCGTGCCGCCCGTTCCCGCGGGAGCCGCCGTCGTGGCCGTCATCATCCCTACAGACGCACGAGCGCCCGCCTCGGTTGACACGCGTCGCGGTGACCGGCGCGCCACTCCGACGGTACGCCTCCCGCGCCGGCGGGTCCCGGCCAGACGGCGGGCGGCCCGGCAGGACGGCCGGCCGCGGTGGGGTCGGCCCGGTGGCTGCCGGGCGAGTCGTCGATGTGGGCCACGGGTGCGTCCTCTGGTCGCGTGAAGGCACGTCGCCGACCAGGCCTCCCGGCACACCCGCCGCCGAAGTGGCCGCATCAGCCCGTCGGACGGCGCGACGGGTGCGGTGGGCGAAGGCGCAGAACGCCACCGCGCCGGCGCAGAACGGCGCCGACGGGCCCTTCCGGCGGCGCTCCCTACGCGCCGTCCTCGGCGGGTGGGCGGCGACGCCCCCGGGCCGGGGCGCCACCGTCCAGGTCGGCGAACAGCTCCTTGATGCCGCCCAGGGCCCCGAGCATGGCCGTCGACTCGGCGGGCAGGAAGATCTTCGTGGCCCGCCCGTCGGCGATGCCGGCCAGGGCGTCGATGTACTTGACGGCCAGCAGGTCCGACGACGGGTTGCCCTCGTGGATGGCCGTGTACACGCTGCGGATGGCGGACGCCTCGCCCTCGGCCACGGCCACCTGGCGGAACCGCTCGGCGTCGGCCGCCGTCTTCGTCGCCTCCGCCTCCCCCTGGGCCTCGAGGATGGCCGCCTGGCGGGAGCCCTCGGCCGACAGGATGGCGGCCTGCTTCTCGCCCTCGGCGCGGGCGATGGCGGCCTCCCGCTCGCCCTGGGCGGCGGTGACGACGGCCCGGCGGGTGCGCTCAGCCTTCATCTGCTCGTGCATGGCGTGCATGACGTCGGCCGGCGGGTCGATGCGCTGGATCTCCACCCGCACCACCCGGGTCCCCCACTTGTCGGTGGCGTCGTCGAGGATGTCGCGCAGCTTGGTGTTGATGGTGTCGCGGGACGTGAGCGCCTCGTCCAGCTGCATGTCGCCCACCACGTTGCGGAGGTTGGTCTGCGCCAGCTTGGACACGGCCAGGTAGAAGTCGACCACGTTGTAGACGAGGCGCTGGGGGTCGGTGGCCTCGTAGTAGATGACGGCGTCCACCGACACCACGACGTTGTCGGACGTGATGACCTCCTGGGGCGGCACGTCCACGACCCGCTCGCGCATGTCGACCCGCTCCATGCGCTCGATGAACGGGACGATCACCCGCAGACCGGGCTCGACCGTGTCCCGGTACTTCCCGAGGCGCTCGACCAGCCCCCGCTCGTAGGGGCGGATGATCTTGACGCCGCTCACCACCACCACGAACAGCACGAACGCCAGTGCCGCGAGGACGACGATGAACGCCATGGCTCAGCTCCCTTCCAGCTCCGGTGGGGCGTCGTCGGGCTCCGTCACGGGGACGACCACCAGCCGCGTCCCGTCGACCCGACTGACGAGGACGGTCGAGCCGGCCCGGATCCTGTGCCCGACCAGGCTCTCCGCCCTCCACTCCTCGCGGTCGAGCCGGATCATGCCGGTGGCTCCTGGCTCGCCCGGGATCTCCTGGAGGACGTATCCCTGGCGGCCGACCCAGCGGTTGGCACCGACGGGGACGTGGGGGCCGCTGCGGTCCAGGCGGCGGCCGAGGGGCCACAGGACGGCCGAGCACACGGCCGACACCACCACGAACGCCAGCCAGCCGACGCCGACCGACCCGCCGACGAAGTTGACTGCCGCCCCGGCCAGGGCGCCGGCGGCGAACGGCATCAGGAAGAACGACCCGGCCACCGCGATCTCCCCCACGGCGAACACCACGGCGGCGGCCAGCCAGATGTAGCGCCAGGTGTCCGGTGAGCTCAGGTCCATGCCTCCCCTCCCGGTCCGACCGTACCAACTCGGGATTTCGACCGGTCGCCATCACCTCCGCCGCGACCTCGGGACAAGGCCGGTCTCCTAGCGTGGGCTGCCGTGCGCACCCGTCCGCTCGCCGCCGCCGTCGTCGCCGTGGCGCTGGCCGCCGCCTGCGCCGGGGACGGCGGCACCGGCGCGACCTCCGGCACGGTCGCCCCGTCGACCGCCCCGTCGTCGAGCGCGCCGCCCTCGGCGGCGGGCACCACGACGGCCGCGAGCGAGCCGTCCGGTGAGCCGCCCCGGCTGCGGGCGACCAGGCTGGCCGACTTCGAACAGCCGCTCGGCCTCGCCGTGCGCACCGGCGACGACGCCCTCTACGTGGTGGAGAAGGGCGGCAGGATCCGTGCTCTCCGGGGAGGCCGGGTGGACCCCGCGCCCGTCCTCGACCTCTCGGGCGACGTCTCCTCGGGCTACGAGCAGGGCCTGCTGGGCGCCGCGTTCTCGCCCGACGGCGGGCGCCTCTACGTCGACTACACCGACCGGGCGGGCGACACCCGGGTCGTGGAGTACCCCTTCGCCGCCGGCCGCGCCGAACCGGCCGGCGCCCGGCTCCTCCTCACCGTGGACCAGCCGTACGCCAACCACAACGGCGGAGGGTTGGCCTTCGGGCCCGACGGCCTCCTGTACGTCGGGATGGGCGACGGCGGCAGTGGTGGCGACCCCCGGGGCAACGCCCAGAACCTCGGCACCCTCCTCGGCAAGATCCTGCGCATCGACCCCCGGCCGTCGGGGGGCCGCCCGTACACCGTCCCTCCCGACAACCCCTTCGTGGGCCGGGACGGCGCCCGGGGCGAGATCTGGGCCTACGGCCTGCGCAACCCGTGGCGGTTCTCGTTCGACGCCCGGACGGGCGCCCTGTGGATCGGCGACGTGGGCCAGGGCGCCCGCGAGGAGATCAGCACCGCCGACCCCGGCTCCAAGGGAGGCGAGAACTACGGGTGGGACCGCTACGAGGGGACCCGGCCGTTCGAGGGCGGCGACCCCACCGGGCTGGTGCCGCCCGTGTACGACTACGCCCTCGACGAAGGGGGGACGTGCGCGGTCACCGGCGGCTACGTCTACCGGGGACAGCGGCTGGCCGGTCTTCGCGGTCGCTACGTGTTCGCCGACTTCTGCCGAGGCGAGGTGCTGGCCCTGGTGGACGGGGCGGGCGGCCTGGAGGCCCGGCCCCTCGGGCCGCGCGTGGCGTCGCTCGCCTCCTTCGGCGAGGACGCCGACCGCGAGCTCTACGCCCTCTCACTCGCCGGCGGCCTGTACCGGCTCGACGCCGCCTAGAGGGCCAAGCCCAGGGGCAGCTTGATCCCCAGCCCGAGGAGGCCCGAGGGAGGCACGACCGTCGATCCCGGCGGCACCGCGCCCACGGCCGCGCCCACGTTGAGCCGGCCCGGGCACAGGCCGCCGAGGAGCCCCGGGTTGCACGGCACCCGGTCGGCCGTGCCCAGCACCCGGGCCACGGCCATCGTCGGGGCGTTGCCCTGGGCCAGCAGGAGGGCGAGCGCCCCCGAGACGTGGGCCGTCGCCATCGACGTGCCGCTGAACGAGTCGTACTGGTTGGCCTGGTCCTGCTTCCAGTAGGTCGAGAGGATGGCTGCGGTCTTGTCGGCCGTCCCCGCCCCGCCCGGCGCCGACAGCGCCCACTGGGCGTTGCCGACGGGGCTGGAGTACCCGGCCAGGCGGTCGTCGGGACCGGTGGCGGCCACGACCACGGCCGGCAGCTGCCCGTACTGCGAGCTGCCGATGCCGAGCCCCAGCAGGTTGGTGTTCCCGGCGGCGAGGACCGGGATGGCGCCGCGCGTCCAGGCGTAGAGCACGCCCTCCCGCAGCGAGGTGCCGAACAGGCTGTCCTGGAGGAAGCTGCCACCCAGGCTCAGGTTGACCACCTTGGCGCCGCGGTCCACCACCCAGCGGATGGCGGCGTTGATGTCCTCGGTCGTGCCCGACCCGTCGGCCGCCAGCGCCTTGGCGACGACGAGGTCGGCGCCCGGCGCCACCCCGGCGACCCCCACCCCGTTGTCCTTGGCGGCCGCCGCGATGCCGGCGATGTGGGTCCCGTGCCCGTGGTCGTCCTGGCCGGAGCCGGAGCAGCGGTTGGGATCACCGTTGGAGCCGATGCAGTTGGTCGACTCGACCACCTGCCCGGCCAGGTCCTCGTGCGCCAGGTCGACGCCGGTGTCGACGATCCCGATGCGCACGCCCTCGCCGGTCGTGAGCGCCCATGCCTCGGGCGCCTTGATCTTCCGGAGTGCCCACTGCTGGTCGAACAGGGGGTCGTCTGAGGCGTGCGCCGCCCACGGCGCGAAGACCAGCCCCAGCGCGATGAGGAGTACGGCGCCGGCCGCACCTCCACCCAATCGACGGCACGCGGTCCGATGACGCTCCACGACGCATTCCTCCCGGGCCCGGACCAGCGCTCAGCCCACCTGGCGCCTGGCCGGCTCACCGGTATCCCCGTTCGCCGTCCGGTCCGACGGTCCTGCCGAAACGGACAGAAATCGCGCCCTGGGCCGCCGACGGACGCGCGCGAGCGGGCCGAGCGTGCCTCAGCGGGCGACGCCGAGGACGGCGGGCACGCAGCCGAGGTGGTCGACCACGTGGTGGGCCTCGGGCTCGGGCTGGCTGTCGTCGTCGGCGATGCCGGTGTAGCGGACGGACACCATCCCCATGGCCAAGGCGCCGGCCACGTCCGTGCGCCGGATGTCTCCAACGTGGGCGACCCGCTCGGGGGCCGGGCCGCCGAGGCCGTCCAGCGCGTGCTCGAAGATCACCGCGGAGGGCTTGTAGGCGCCCACCTCGTCGGAGAACGACCAGTGGTCGAACAGCGGCAGCACGCCGTGGCGGATCAGGTGGTCCCGCAGCGTCGACGAGGGGGTGAAGCCGACGTCGCAGATGATCCCCAGCTTGATGCCCGCGTCCTTGAGCGTGCGCAGGCAGGCCTCCACGCCGTCGGCCAGGTGGAGCTCCACGCCCGACCCGACGTTGCCGAAGGCCTCGATGAGCTGGTCCCGCACACCGGGGGGCACCGTGAAGCCCAGGTTCTCGATGATGTGCTCGGCCGCCTGGGCCGCCTGGAACTGCTCGTTGGCGTGCCAGGAGGTCAGGTACGCCTCCCAGGCGCCGTCGTAGACCGCCTCCAGCTGGACGCGCTCGAGGGCGAATCCCGCCTCCTCCAGGAGGCCCGCCCACGCCTCCAGCCGCCGGCTGCGCAGCTCGCCGCGCAGCTCGTAGACCAGCGTGTTCCAGAAGTCGAAGGTGACGGCCTCGATGGCGGGCATGGACCGGCGGAGCCTACCCGCCGTCCCGCGCCGGCCCGTCGCCGGGCCGCCGGGCCGTCACCGCTCGACGGGTCCGTCTACAGGCCCTGGTGCTGCATCTCCTCGAGGGACCGCTTGATCTCCGAGGCGCGGAACCGGCGGTGGCCGCCGAGCGTCCGGATCGCGGTGATCTTCCCTGCCCGCGCCCACCGGGTGACGGTCTTGGGGTTGACCCGGAACAGCGCAGCCACTTCGGCGGGGGTGAGAAGAGGGTCGGGTTGAGTCTGCTCAGGCACGGTCGTTCCCTTCGAGGAGTGTCCCTTTCGTGCCTGGAAGGTACGGGCTGTACCGAGTGCCGTCGATGGCCCGAACGTGTCATTCTCGGCCCATTCGAAATGACTAGCCCGCCTTGAGCAGGAGGTCCGGCTGTACGCTCGCCAACGGTGGACGTCTTCTCTCGGATCGGCGAGGAGGGGTACGAGGAGGTCGTCTTCTGCCACGATCGGGCCTCCGGGCTGCGGGCGATCATCGCCATCCACTCCACCCGGCTGGGCCCGTCCCTGGGCGGCACCCGCTTCCGCCCCTACGCCACCGAGGAGGAGGCCCTGGAGGACGTCCTGCGCCTGGCCAAGGGCATGACCTACAAGTCGGCGGTCGCCGGCCTGGACCTCGGAGGTGGCAAGGCGGTGATACTGGGCGACCCGGCGCGGGACAAGACCGAGCCGCTCCTGCGGGCCTACGGGCGCTACGTCGGTTCGCTGGGCGGCCGGTACATCACCGCCGAGGACGTGGGCACGACCCAGGCCGACATGGACCTCATCTTCCGGGAGACCAGCTACGTCACGGGGGTCAGCATGTCGCTCGGGGGCTCGGGGGACCCGTCGGCCGCCACCGCCCGCGGCGTCCTGCACGCCATGAAGGCGGTCGCCCGCCACCTGTGGGGCGTCCCGTCGCTCGAGGGCCGGTCCGTGGTCGTGAGCGGCGTGGGCAAGGTGGGCTACAACGTGGCCCGGCATCTGGTGGAGGAGCGGGCCGTGGTCACCGTGAGCGACGTCGACCAGGCCGCCGTGGCACGGGCGGCCACCGAGCTGGCGGTGGAGGTCGTGGCACCCGAGAAGGCCCACGCCACCCACTGCGACATCTTCTCGCCGTGCGCCCTGGGCGCCGTGCTCTCCCCCGTCACCATCCCCGAGCTGCGCTGCGCGGCGGTGGTCGGCTGCGCCAACAACCAGCTGGCCGACCCCTCGTGCGCGGCCCTCCTGGTCGACGCCGGTGTCCTGTACGCGCCCGACTACGTCGTGAACGCGGGCGGGATCATCAACGTGGCCGAGGAGCTGCGCGGCTACGACCGCGACCGGGCCGAGGGCGAGATCCGGCGGATCGGCGAGACGACGGCGCACGTCCTGGCCACGGCCGACGCCGAGGGCATCACGACCGTCGAGGCGGCCGACCGCCTGGCCGAGCGCCGCCTCGAGGACGTGGGCCGGGTGCAGCTGATCCGGCCCGGCGGCGTCGCGCCCGTGCGGGGCCGGTGAGCCGGATGGCCCGCACCGTCGAGCACCAGCGCCAGGGCGCGGCGCCCGGCGACGAGCCCACGCTCCGTGGCATCCCCCATGCGGAGCTGATCGACGACTTCCGCCTGGCCTGCATCTCCCGCGCCCTCGACGACCGCGAGATCAGCCTCCAGAAGCAGAGCCGGGTGTTCTTCCAGATCTCGGGCGCCGGGCACGAGGCCCTCCTGCTCGCCCTGGCCCGGAACCTCCGCCCCGGCTACGACTGGTTCTTCCCCTACTACCGGGACCGGGCGCTGATGCTGGGCCTCGGCGTCTCGCCTCTGGAGATCCTCCTCCAGGCCGTCGGCTCGGCCGACGACCCGTCCTCCGGCGGCCGCCAGATGCCCTGCCACTGGGGTTTCGTGGACCGCAACGTCGTCACCCAGTCGAGCCCCACGGGGAGCCAGTGCATCCCCGCCGTGGGCTGCGCGGAGGCCGCCCGCTACATCTCCCGCCGGCCCGGCCTCCCGGGGTGCACCGCCTACGGCGACGAGCTCACCTACGTCTCGCTGGGCGAGGGCGCCACCTCGGAAGGCGAGTTCTGGGAGAGCCTCAACACGGCCTGCACCATGCACCTGCCCGTGCTCTACGTCGTCGCCGACAACGGCTACGCCATCTCGGTGCCGGCGTCCGAGCAGGGGCCGGCCCCGATCGACGAGCTGGTCCGGGGGTTCCGGGGGCTGGAGGTGCACCACGTGGACGGGCGGGACTACTTCGCCGTCCGCCGCACCGGCCGCAAGGCCGTCGAGCACGTGCGGGCCGGCGTCGGCCCCGGCCTCATCCACGCCACCGTCACCCGCCCGTACTCCCACTCGGCGGCCGACACCCAGAGCAAGTACCGGCCGCCCGAGGAGCTGGAGGAGGAGGCCCAGCACGACCCGATCCTGCTGTTCCAGCGCAGCTTGGTGAAGGGCCGAGTCCTGACCGAGGACGAGGCGGCCGCCATCCGCATCGAGTCGCGGGTCATCGTCGCCGACTCCGCCAAGCAGGCGCTGGCCGCGCCGCGGCCCGACCCGGCGACCGTCACCGAGCACGTCGTCGTGCTGCCCCTGCTCCCCGATCCGCCCGAGCCGCCACCGGCCGAGGTCGGCGAGGGAGCGGCCGACACCGTCACCTTCGGCGAGGCCATCCGGCGCACGCTGCACGAGCAGATGGCGGCCGACGAGCGCATCCGGGTGTTCGGCGAGGACGTGGCCGACGCCCGCGAAGCGGTCCTGGCCAACGTGGAGGGCAAGGGCGGCGTGTTCGGGACCACGCACGGCCTCCAGCGCGCCTTCGGGCTGGCCCGCTGCTACAACACGCCGCTCTCCGAGGCGAACATCGTGGGCCGGGCCGTCGGCCAGGCCCTCCGGGGTCTCAAGCCGGCCCCCGAGATCCAGTTCTTCGACTACATCTGGCCGGCCATGCAGCAGATCAAGAGCGAGGCGGCCACCATCCGCTGGCGCTCGAACGGTGCGTTCAGCTGCCCGGTCGTCATCCGGGTCCCGATCGGGGGCTACCTCAGCGGCGGGGCCATCTGGCACTCCCAGTGCGGCGAGTCGATCTTCACCCACGTGCCGGGGCTGCTGGTCGCCTTCCCGTCCCGGGCCCGGGACGCCGCCGGCCTGCTGCGGGCCGCGTTCCGCCACGACGACCCGGTGCTCTTCCTCGAGCACAAGCACCTGCTGCGCCAGCCCTACGCCCGCGACCCCTACCCCGGACCCGACTACGTCCTGCCGTTCGGGCGGGCGTCGTACGTGCGGCGGGGCACCGACCTCACCATCGTCACCTGGGGCGCCACCGTCGAGAAGTCGCGCCAGGCGGCGGCCCGCCTCGAGGAGGACGGCCGCAGCTCGGTCGAGATCGTCGACCTCCGCACCCTCGCCCCATGGGACCACGACACCGTCGCCGACTCCGTCAAGCGGACGGGCAAGCTGCTCGTCGTCCACGAGGACATCGTCACCAGCGGGTTCGGCGCCGAGGTGGCCGCGTGGGCGGCGTCCGAGCTGTTCTGCGACCTCGACGCCCCCGTCCGGCGGGTGGGCGCCAAGGACACCCACGTGGCGTACGAGCCCACCCTGGAGGCTGCCACCCTCCCCCAGGTCGACGACATCGCCGCCGCAGCACGCGAGCTCGTCGAGTTCTAGGTCCCAGCTACTCGTCTCCGCCATTCGCAGAGGACCGGGAGCGGTCCTCGGCTTCGACACCGGTGCCCCCGCAAGGGACGCATCGGTGGACCATGGCGCCGGCTGCGACCATCGCCTCGAAGGCACGGCGAGCGTCGTCGGGCTCGAGACTGACCGCACGGGTTGCGGTCAGCGGGACAACGGTCTCGTAGCCGAGACGGCGTCCGTCGAGCACGGTTTCCTTGACGCACACGTCCTGTGCGAGCCCCACGACGATGATGCGGTTGATGCCACGCTCTCTCAGCACGTCATGCAGGCCGCTTGGCCTCTCGGAGCCAGTGGTCACCTCCTGCACGCTGAACCCGGATTAGCCGTCCGCGCCGGCGGTGCCCTTGCGGATCACCGGACCTTCGACGTCGAGGTCGGGATGCAGCTGTGCTCCCCAAGTGTCCGCCACGCAGTGCACAGGCCAGGCTCCGCCGTCCTTGCGGAAATGCGGCGTGACCTTCGGATGCCAGTCCTGGGTGTAGACGATCGCGCCCCCGGCTGCCTGCACAGCGGCGACGAGGCGGTTGATCGTCGGGATGATCTGCTCGCCGCCGTTCACGTAGAGACTGCCCTCGGCGTCGGAAGTCGTTCTGAACGTCGACGACGACGAGCGCCGTCCGTCGGTCAAAGGCGGGATCCGACAGCGCTTCGGTCACGGCGCCTCCATTGATCCCCGTTTCGCGTCGAGCGATTCGGCGAGCCGGCGGAGCCCGGCCGAGATGTTTACCGGATGGGCCGCCGGTGCCGACAGGTGCTTCAGCGGCGCGGGGAGGCCGGCCCACTCCTGCTCGAAGTGTCGGTTGGCCTCGGTCAGCGTCACCCGGCCTGAAGGAGTACGTCGGCCACCGTGCATGACCTCGATCAGCAGCGGTCGCCGGCCCGGTGCGGGTGACCGCTCGTCGGCCATGGTGACGACATCGAACGACCAGTCGAGCGCCCGCCACACCTGCTTGGCACCGGGCCAGATCTCCTTGCCGGTGAGGTCTTGCGAACCGGGCGACCGTCGTAGCTCACCAGCTTGCACACGGTGTCAAGGGTGGGCACGTCAGCCGAGACGCCGAGGGCCGAACCGACACCGAACCCGTCGATCGGTGCACCCTCCTCGTCGACCAGGCGGTGGATCTCCAGCTCGTCGAGGCCGCCGCTGACGAACACCTTCACCCCAGGGGAAGCCGGCCTCGTCGAGTCGTCGGCGGGCATGGCGGGCCAGTGCCGCCAGATCGCCGGAGTCGAGGCGGACGCCTCGGATCTCGGTGCCGTGGCTCCGGCACTCGGTAGCCACGTGGATGGCTCTGTCGATTCCCTGGTGGCTGTCGTAGGTGTCGACGAGCAGGACGGTGGCGTCGCCAAAGGCACCGGCGAAGGCCCTGAAGGCGTCGGCCTCGTCGGCATGGACCTGGACGAAGGAGTGGGCCATGGTTCCGCTGGCGGAAAGGCCGTAGCGATCGGCGCCCGCCACGTTGCTGGTGGCTGCCAGCCCGACGAGGGGACCGGTGCGGGCCAGCGTCATGCCGGCGTCGATTCCCTGCGCCCTGCGAAGGGCGAAGTCGACCACGGCCCGGCCGGTTGCCGCGTGACGGCAGCGGGCGGCCTTGGTGGCGAGCGTGGTCTGGACCGTGAACTGGTTGAGCAGGAACGTCTCAGCCAGCTGAGCTTCTGCGATGGGCCCGTCGACTTCGATGAGCGGCTCGTGGGCGAACACCGCCGTGCCCTCGGGCACGGCCCTCACCGATCCGGTGAAGCGCAGCTCGCCCAGCCAGTCCAGGAACGCCCGGTCGAAAAGGCCGAGCCGCTCGACGGCTGCCAGCTCTTCGGAGCCGAAGCGGAGCTCCTCGAGCCAGCGCAGGGCATCGTCGAGCCCCGCCGCGACGAGGTAGCCGCGCCCGGGCGGCATGGTTCGGACGAAGAGGCTGAACGTCGCCGGGCGATGCGCCATGTCCTCCCGGCGGTAGACGTCGACCATGGTGAGCTCATAGAGGTCGACGAGCAGCGCGTGGGGGACGTCGGTGGTCATTCCCATCCGGTGGCCGGGTTCTCCTGCGGCGGGACCACACGGCCGCTGTCGAGGTGGCCCCGGAGCTTCTCGGCGTCACAGGTCGAGCACAGACACACGGTGCGCATCGCCACGGTCGACGCCTGGTTTCCCCGCGGCGCGGTCCGGGTGCACGCCGGAGTTGGCGAGCGCCAAGCCGACGAAGATCACTCTCCTTCGGCCGGCTTCTCACCAGGCAGGCGACTGGTCTCGTCCAGCTCGTCGCCCCTCGTGCCGGATCCTCCGGTGACCGTGGCGTCGTCGAGGGCAGGATCTCCGATGGTCTTGCCCCCTCGCTGGTCATCCGGTGCGTCGGGCGCATCGGTCATGGGTTCGTGGGTTGTCGGGTCAACCTTCGGCATCTCAATCGAGTCCTTCCCTTCGCGTGGGGCGGCCGCCCGGCGTGTGCCCGTTCCGGGCCCGGCCGCACGGGGAGCGGACGGCCGGACCCGGCGGGGGGCCTCAGTCCAAGGTGCAGCCGCACGAGTTGACCTCGCGCACGAGCATTCCCCTGCCGGTGTCCATGTGGGTCGTGCAGGGCATGCACGGGTCGAAGCTGCGCACGGCCCGCAGCACGTCCAGGCCCTTGACCTGGTCGTCGGGGACGCTCTCGAGGATGGGCGTGTCGACGATGGCCTGCTCGTACGGGCCGAGGCCCCCGAACGGGTCGCGGGGCGACGCGTTCATCGTCGACGGTGTCGTGATCTGGTAGTTGAGCAGCTTGCCCTTGTCCATGTGGATGTGGTGGACCAGCCAGCCCCGGCCGGCCTCCCAGAACCCGACGGCCAGCCGCTCGTCCTTCGGCACCTTGTAGGGCGTGTGCACCTTGGTCTCACCCCGGCGCCAGTACTCGAGGGCCTTGAGCATGCAGTTCATGCCGATGGCGGCGGTGAAGGCCATGGCGTAGGCGCGGCCCCGGTTGCGCTCGAGGGCGTTCAGGGTCCTCGGCACCTTCCAGAACAGCTCCTCCTCGGGGAGGCCGTGGCGGGGCATGACCATGCGCAGGCCGTCGCCGGTCGCCTCGAGGAATGGGTTCTTGACCATGTCGGCGGCCAGGGCGGTGGTCCACATGCGGCCGTAGGCGCCCGTCTCCACGGTTCGGCGGTCCCAGCGGGGCGCCGTGGCCCACGTGTACTTGCCACGGAAGTCGGTGGCCGTCGGCTTCGGCACCGTGGTCTTGTTCCAAGGGTGGTACGGCGAGATCGGGTTTCCGAGCGACTCGGTGCGGAAGCGTGGGCTCCCCCCCGTTGTCCAGTCCTCGTAGAAGGAGTGATCCACGAACTCCTCGAAGCCCATGTTGATGTCCACCAGGTTCGTGGTCACGAGCTTCCCATCGAGGATGATTCCCGGCTTGGCCCAGCGCCGGTTGCCCCAGGCGTCGGCGTTGGCGTAGGTGGCGTCATAGGCCCCGGAGTCGTCCCAGATGCCCGTCTGGGCCAGGTTGCACTCCCTGGCGCCGACCTGCTCGTACGCCGGGTTGGCCTCCAGGAAGAAGTCGACGAGGTCGTCCCAGATGCGGCAGATGACCTTGCAGAAGTCGAAGATCTTCCCGAGCTGGGTGTAGTACTCGTTGAAGGAGGAGGTGGAGATGGTGGTGGTGACCCCGCCGGGGGCCAGCGTCGAGGGGTGCGGGTACTTGCCGTACATCAGCATGCACATGATGCGGCCGACCCGCGTCCACTCCAGTGCCTCCAGGTAGATCTGGCCAGTGAGCGGGTCGAGGGCATCCATGATGTCCTTGATCGTGTGGTAGCCGTGGACGTCGCCATGGGGAGCAAGGGTCTTCTCCGCCCTGGTGACCAGCTCGGGGTTGGTGATCGACACCAGGGCAGTGGAGTAGTCGGGCCCGGCAAGCAGCCCGAGGTGCAGCGGATGGTCGTAGAACATCTCCCCCACCTCGCCCAGGTTGCGCACCTCGGTGCCGAGGGGTGGGGGAACAACGCCGAACGCCATGTCGAGCCCGAGCGAGGACACGGTGGCGTGCACCCCGCCGCACACGCCGCACGCCCGGGAGCTGATGTCGATGGCGTCTCGGGGGTCACGGCCCTGGAGGATGATCTCGTAGCCACGGAAGAGCATGGCGCGCGAGTGGGCCTCCACCGCCTTGCGGTTCTCCAGGTCGAGCACGGTGTGGATGGCCAGCGCCCCGGCCACCCGGGTCATCGGGTCGATGTTCCAGTCCCGCAGGCGCGGCGGCGAGGCCAGCTGCGCACCGGGGCCCTCGGGGCGGCGGACGTAGCTCGGGCGTGGCGCCGGCGAGATCGCGTATGGATCGCCTCCGCCTTCCCGCAGGAAGGCGCGCCCATCCGCGTCGAAGTCGATCGGCAGGTTCTTGAAGCACATGGCGTCCTCCTCGGGCACAACACACCGGTCGGAGGACATGGCCGGGCTCACGGCCAGGAGGACCACCCGGCCGGCCGCATTCTGCTCAATCGCTATAGGTTGGCTGCACCTACACAATACGCCCATACGCCCTTGGCGACAACCACCCCGGACAGCCCGACCCAGTTGGGATCACCGGCGCTGTCAACCGCCCCGTGATCGCCGTCGCCGCGCTTTGACCTGTGATTCGGCACGCTCGCCGCGCCGGCCGGAAGCCACCAGGGGAGCGGCTCGGGGGGACGAAGGGCCCGGGCGTCGTCGTCCGGCCCCTTCGTCCTTCGGCGAGGAGGTTGGAACCGCGCCACGCCGCAGTGGCGCCGCGACGGGGACTCAGCCTCGCCCGGTCGCTCGGCTCGTTCCCGCGCGACTGCCACGCGGGGGGATGTAGCGGGGGATCGTCCCGATGGAGCCGGCGTCCTCCCGTCGTCCGACGACCAGAGCCTGACGGGTCGGCCACCGTGCGACACCATGGAGGCGTGCACGTGGCGCAGCTGAACGTCGGGCGCCTCCGGGCTCCCATCGACGACCCGAGGATCGACGACTTCCGGTCGAACCTGGCGTCGATCAACGCGCTGGCCGACGCGAGCCCCGGATTCGTCTGGCGGCTCCAGGACGAGAGCGGCAACGCCACCGGCATCTCCGCCTTCGAGGACGCCCTGGAGATCTCAACCTCAGCGTCTGGGAGTCGATCGACGCCCTGGCGGACTTCACCTACCGCTCGGCACACGTGGAGTTCCTCCGCCGCCGCCAGTTCTTCGAGGCGCCGGTGCAACCGATCCTGTGCCTGTGGTGGGTCCCCGAGGGGAGGATCCCGACGGTGGACGAGGCCATCGCCCGGCTCGCTCACCTCCGGGCGCACGGCCCGACGCCCACAGCCTTCACCTTCCGCCACCGCTTCGAGCCGGACGACGACCCGCCTCGGTGGCGCTCAGGACAACTGCTCCGCCTAGGGCGACCGACTCAGCTGTGGCCGGCGAGGACCGGTCGGCGCTGCGCGATGACCGGGCGACGGGCCCGTACCCGATCAACCGGGGCCACCGCCGCCACCGCGGGCGGCGCCACCACCGTCACCGGGGCCGCCGGCGCCATGGGATCACTCGCCTAACGTCGCACCGGGATGGAACCGAGCGACATCACCTCGGCGCTGATGTCGCCGCTGAAGCCGCACCTCATCGTGCTGGTCGGCGCCACCGGTGACCTGGCCCGCCGCAAGCTGCTCCCCGGCCTGCTCCACCTCTCCTGCGCCGGCTTGCTGCCCGAGTGCCGCATCGTCGGCACGTCACTCGACGACCTCGACACCGCGGGCTTCCGTGAGGCGACCCGCAAGGCGTGCGAGCAGTTCGGCCGGCCGCGGGTCATGGCGGCCCACTGGTCGACGTTCGAGAGGAACCTCACGTACGTGCCCCAGGGTGCCGGCCCGGAAGGGCTCCGCAAGGCTGTCGACCTCGCCGAGGCCGACCTCGGCCCGGAGCCGCGGCGCCTGCACTACCTCAGCGTGCCGCCGAAGGCGGCGACGGACGCGGTACGAGTTCTCGGGGAGGCCGGCCTCGTCGACCGCGCACGCGTCGTCATGGAGAAACCCTTCGGCACCGACCTCGCGAGCGCCTGCTCCCTGAACGCCACGCTCCATCGCACCTTCGCCGAGGAGCAGATCTTCCGCATCGATCACTTCCTCGGCAAGGAGGCCGCCCAGAACATCCTGGCGTTCCGGTTCGCCAACGGGCTGTTCGAGCCGATCTGGAACCGCAACTTCATCGACCACGTCCAGATCGACGTTCCGGAGACGCTCGCCATCGGCAGCCGCATCGGCTTCTACGAGAGCACGGGCGCCTACCGGGACATGGTGGTGACCCACCTGTTCCAGGTGCTCGCCTTCGTGGCCATGGAGCCGCCCACCGCGCTCGAACCGGGGGCGATCAGCGAGGAGAAGAACAAGGTCTTCCGGTCGCTCGTGCCGATCGACCCGTCCCACGTCGTGCGCGGCCAGTACACCGGGTACCGCGACGAGGCCGGGGTGGCCGCCGGGTCGGAGACGGAGACGTTCGTCGCCCTGCGCTGCATGATCGACAACTGGCGGTGGGCGGGAGTGCCGTTCTTCCTGCGCACGGGCAAGCGGCTGGCCGAGGGAGCCCGCATCATCTCCATCGCCTTCCGTGAGCCGCCGAAGAGCATGTTCCCGACGGGATCCGGGATCGGCGCCCAGGGCCCCGACCACCTCACCTTCGACCTGGCCGACGCCTCAAGGCTCTCGTTGTCCTTCTACGGCAAGCGGCCCGGTCCGGGCATGCGCCTCGACAAGCTGAGCCTCCAGTTCGCCCTCCACGAGACGGGGCGGGCGGGCGACGTGCTGGAGGCGTACGAGCGCCTCATCCACGACGCCATGAGTGGTGACCACACGCTCTTCACCTCGGCCGAAGGAGTGGAGCGGCTGTGGGAGGTCTCCGCTCCGCTCCTGGCGTCGCCGCCCCCGGTGCGTCCCTACGCCGTGGGCTCATGGGGCCCCAACGCGATCCACCAGCTCATCGCCCCGCACGCGTGGCGCCTCCCGTTCGAGCGGACCTGGCGCCAGGGGACGTAGGCGACCCCCGCCATCCCCTACCGCCCGGGCCCTCCCTCGAGGTGCACGCGCCCGGTTCCCGGCGTCACCACGCCGATCTCGACGGCGCGGTGGCCCTTGTCCCGCAACACGTCCAGGGCGGCGAAGGCGCTCCGCCCGGCGGGGACGGCGACGATCATGCCGATGCCGAGGTTGAACACCCGGGCCATCTCGTCGTCGCCCACGTCGCCGAAGCGCTGGATCTCGCCGAAGATGGGCGGCCGCTCCCACGACGACTGGTCGACCACCGCGTCGAGGTGCGCTGGCAGCACGCGGGCCAGGTTCCCCGGGATCCCTCCGCCGGTGACGTGGGCGATGGCGTGCACGTCCACGGCGTCCACCAGGACCGAGACGGCCGGCGAGTAGATCACCGACGGCTCGAGCAGCTCGTCGGCCAGGGAGTGACCGGCGCCGTGCCAGGCCGGGTCGTCCAGCCCGCGCCCGCCGAGGTCCAGCAGGACCTTGCGGGCCAGCGAGTACCCGTTCGACCGCAGGCCCGGGGACGGCAGGCCCAGCAGCACGTCGCCCGCCGCCAGGTCGTCGCCGGTGACGATGCGGTCACGCTCCACCACCCCGACGGCGGCGCCCACCAGGTCGAACTCGCCCGGCTCCATGGCCCCCGGGTGCTCGGCCATCTCCCCACCGAGGATGGCGCACCCCGCCTGGCGGCAACCGGCGGCCACGCCCTCCACGAGCTGCTTGACGTGGTCGGGGTCGAGACGCCCGACGGCGATGTAGTCGAGGAAGAACAGCGGCTCGGCGCCCTGGCAGGCCAGGTCGTCGACGCACATCGCCACCAGGTCGATGCCGATGGTGGTGAACCGGCCGGTGGCCTGGGCGATGAGCGCCTTGGTGCCGACGCCGTCGGTGGACCCCACGAGCACCGGGTCGCGATAGCCCTTCGGGAAGGCGAACAGGCCGCCGAAGCCGCCGATGTCGCCCAGCACCTCGGGCCGGAAGGTCGAGCGGACCTCCTCCTTGATGAGCTCGACGGCCCGCTCGCCGGCGCCGATGTCGACGCCCGCCTCCGCGTAGGTGGCACCGGCAGGGGCCGGCGGTGACGAGAGGGGGTCAGCCACCGTCGGCGTCGGCGAGGCCTTCGACCGCGGCCGCCGCCTCGGCGACCTGCCAGTCCTCCGACGGCGAGCTCGACCCCGTCTCGAGGACCCCCTTGGTGAGGTTGACCGGCACCTCGGTGGGGTACCGGCCGGTCAGGCACGCGTTGCAGAACCCGGCGCCGGGGGCGCCGACGGCCCGCTCCAGGCCGTCCAGGCTGAGGAAGGCGAGCGAGTCGACGCCCAGGTAGTCCTGCATCTCCGAGACCGACATGTTGGCGGCGAGCAGCTCGGAGCGGCTCCCGGTGTCGACTCCGTAGAAGCAGGGCCACTTGTAGGGCGGGCTGGTGATGCGGACGTGGACCTCGGTGGCGCCGGCCTCGCGCAGCATGCGGGCGATGGCGCGCTGCGTGGTGCCCCGGACGATCGAGTCGTCCACCACGATCAACCGCTTGCCGGCCACGTTCCCCCGCAGCGGGTTGAGCTTGCGGCGCACGCCCTGGCGGCGCAGCTCCTGGCTGGGGGCGATGAACGTGCGGTGGGTGTAGGGGTTCTTGACCAGGCCCTGCCCGTACGGGATGCCGCTGCGGCGGGCGTAGCCCTCGGCCGCGGGTACGCCCGACTGGGGCACGCCCATCACCATGTCGGCCTCCACCGGCGCCTGCTCGGCCAGCAGCTCGCCCATGCGGCCGCGGGCACCGTGGATCTCCCGCCCGTACAGCTGGCTGTCGGGCCGGGCGATGTAGATGAACTCGAACAGGCAGAGCTTGGGATCGACCCGGTGGGCCGGGAACGGGCGCTCGGAGCGCCAACCGGCGGCGTCGATCACGATCATCTCGCCCGGGTCGATCTCCCGGACGAAGTGGGCGCCGATCACGTCCAGGGCGGCGGTCTCCGACGCCAGCACCCACCCGCCCTCGATCTTGCCGAGGCACAGGGGCCGGAACCCGTTCGGGTCACGCACGCCGATCACCCGAGCCGTGTCCATGAGGACGAACGAGAAGGCGCCCGCCAGGCGGGGCAGCACCTTCACCAGCGCCCGCTCGAGGTCGCGCCCGTCGCTGTGCTCGTGCCCGTCGGCCGGGAACTCGGCGGCGATGAGCTCGGCCACCAGGTCGCTGTCGCTGGTGATCATGCCCGGGAGCATCCCCGCCTCCCGGGCCAGGGCCTCGGTGTTCGTGAGGTTGCCGTTGTGGCCGAGGGCGAAGCCGGACTCGCCGGGCTCGCGGTACACGGGCTGGGCGTTGCGCCAGGTGGACGAGCCGGTCGTGGAGTACCGGGTGTGGCCGATGGCCAGGTGGCCCTTGAGGGGCGCCAGCGTCCGCTCGTCGAAGACGTTGGTGACCAGGCCCATGTCCTTGACGATGGTGATCGTGTCGCCGTCGCTCACCGCCATGCCGGCCGACTCCTGGCCGCGGTGCTGGAGGGTGTGCAGGCCCTCGAAGGTGAGGTGGGCGACGGTCGTGCCCGGCGCGTACACCCCGAACACGCCACAGGCGTCGCGCAGGTGGTCGTCGCCCTCCGCGTCGGCGGCGTGGGGCTGACCGTCCGTCACGGGCTCAGTCTCGCACACGGCGCCGCCGGACCGGCCGACCCGGCGGCGGCGCGTACCGTCCAGGCCTTGATCGACTTGCACACCCACTCCAGCGTCTCCGACGGGTCGGATCTTCCCGCCCGGATCCCCGAGCTGGCGGCCGCCGCCGGGTGCTCGGCCGTCGCCCTCACCGACCACGACCGCCTCGACGGGGTGGCCCCGGCAGCCGCCCGGGCCGCCGAGCTGGGCGTGCGCCTGGTGCCGGGGTGCGAGATCTCGTGCCGCTGGGACCGGGGCAACCTCCACGTCCTCGTCTACTTCGTGGAGCCGGGCGATGGCCCGTTCCAGGAGGCCCTGGTCGAGCTCCAGCAGGCGAGGGAGGAGCGCAACAGGGCCATGGCGGCGGCCCTCGGCCTCGACTACGAGGAGATGCTCGAGCTGGCCGGCGGATCGGGGGCCGGCCGCCCCCACGCCGCCGCCCTGCTGGTCCGCCAGGGGCGGGCGACGAGCATCGACGACGCCTTCCGGCGCTGGCTCGTCCGGGGGAGACCGGGCGACGTTCCCCGCCGCGCCGTCGACCCCGTCGGCGCCATCGCCCTGGCGCGGGCGTCGGGCGGCGTGGCCGTGCTCGCCCACCCGCTCAGCACCAGGCTGGCGCCCGACGCCCTGGAGTCGGCGGTGGCCGAGCTGGCCGAAGCGGGACTGGCCGGCGTCGAGGCGATCTACGGCCGCTACGACCCGGGCGAGCGCGACGAGCTGGCGGCCATGGCGCAGCGGCTGGGCCTGGTGGCGGCCGGCGGCTCCGACCACCACGGCACCTACAAGCCGGACCTGGCCGTGGGCGTGGGCCGGGGCGACCTCCACGTCCCCGACTCGGCCCTCGCCGAGCTGGAGGACCGCCGCCCCTGAAGGGATTCACCTCGCGAGGCGCGCCACGCCCTGGCGCGCCGTCGCGAGGTGAACGCCGGGGTCAGGCGCGTTCGGGCTCCAGGGCGCGCGGGATGGCCGAGCGCCAGGCGTTCACCGCCTCGTCGAGGGCGACGTCGACCAGCCCGGCGACGGCCAGGCGGTCGCCGCCCGCCACACCGAGGCCCGACACCGGGACGGCCGCGTTCGCGGCCCGGGCCTCGACCTCGGGCACCTGGTCGGCGCCGACGCACAGGACGACCCGGGACGGGGACTCCGAGAAGAGCTCGGCGGCGGTGGCCACGCCCGCCACGGCGAAGCCCACGCCCGAGCGGACGGCCATCTCGGCCAGGGCCAGGCCGATCCCCCCCTCCGACACGTCGTGGATGCCGGAGACCACGCCGTCGGCCACCAGCCCCCGCACGAGGCCGAGCAGCCGGGCGTGGGCGGCGAGGTCGAGGCCGGGGAGCGGGCCGCCACGGCGGCCATGGGTGCGCAGCGCCCACAGGGACCCTCCCAGTCCCGGATCGGTGGTCCCGAGGAGCAGCAGGCGGTCGCCGTCCACCAGGCCGACGCCCGGCGGGCGGCGCTCCAGGCGCTCCATCAGCCCCACCACGCCGATGACGGGCGTGGGGTCGATGTCCCGCCCGCGGCTCTCGTTGTAGAGGCTCACGTTGCCGCCCACCACGGGCAGGCCGAGGGCCCGGCAGGCGTCGGCCATGCCGTCGATCGCCTCCGACAGCTGCCACATCACCTCGGGGTGCTCGGGGTTGCCGAAGTTGAGGCAGTTGACGACCGCCGCCGGTCCCGCCCCGGCGCAGGCGACGTTCAGTGCCGACTCGGCCACCAGCATGGCCGTCCCGGCGCGGGGGTCCACCGCGCACCAGCGGGCGTTGCCGTCGGTGGACACGGCGATGCCCCGGGAAGCTCCCCCAGGAGCGGCCGGGAGGCCGGGCGCCTTGAGCAGCAGGACGGCGGCGTCGCCGCCGGGCCCCTCGACGGTGTTGAGGAACAGCTGGTGGTCGTACTGGCGGTACACCCATGACGGGTCGACCAGCAGGTCGAGGAGCTCGGCGCCGGCGTCGTGCGACTCCAGCTCCCCGAGAGGCGGCGCCGGCGACGGCGCCTCCATCGGCCGGTCGTAGAGCGGCGCGTCCTCGTGCAAAGAGGCGGCGGGCACGTCGGCCAGCACGTCGCCGTCGTACCGGTCGAGGATGCGCAGGCGACCGCCTGCGGTGACGGTCCCGACGACGGAGGCGCGGACCTCCCAGCGCCGGCACACCTCGACGACGCGGTCCAGCGACTCGGGCGTGACGATGGCCAGCATGCGCTCCTGGCTCTCGCTGGTCATCACCTCGAACGGCTCCATGCCCCGCTCCCGCAGGGGCACCTCGGACACGTAGACGTCCATGCCGACGCCGCCCCGCGACGCCGTCTCGCTGGTGGCGCAGGTGAGGCCGGCGCCGCCGAGGTCCTGGATGCCGACGACCAGCCCGTCATCGAGCAGCTCGAGGCACGCCTCGATGAGCCGCTTCTCCTCGAACGGGTCGCCCACCTGGACGCTGGGCCGCTTGTCGGCGTCGGCGTCGCCGTCGCCGAACCCGGCCGACGCCAGCACGCTCACCCCGCCGATGCCGTCCCGGCCCGTCGTCGAACCGAGCAGCACGGCCAGGTTCCCGACGCCGGTGGCGGCCCCCAGCACCAGGCGCTCGGCCGGCATCACGCCCAGGCACATGACGTTGACGAGCGGGTTGTCGGCGTAGCACTCGTCGAAGACCACCTCTCCCCCCACCGTGGGCACTCCGACCGAGTTGCCGTAGCCGGAGATGCCGCTCACCACGCCCTCGAAGATCCACCGGGTGCGCGGCTCGTCCAGCGGGCCGAAGCGCAGGGGGTCCAGCAGGGCGATCGGGCGGGCGCCCATGGTGAAGATGTCGCGCAGGATGCCGCCCGCGCCGGTGGCGGCGCCCTGGTAGGGCTCGACGGCCGAGGGGTGGTTGTGGCTCTCGATGCGCACGGCGAGGGCCACCCCGTCGCCGGCGTCGATCACCCCCGCGTTCTCGCCGGGCCCGACGAGGACCCGCGGCCCCTCGGTGGGCAGCCGGCGCAGGTGCAGCCTCGACGACTTGTACGAGCAGTGCTCGCTCCACATCACCGCGTACATGGCGAGCTCGAGGTGGTTCGGGGCTCGCCCCAGGATCCCGGCGATGGCGTCCGACTCGTCGTCGGTGAGCCCCAGCGCGCGCGCGACCTCGTAGTCCATGACCGTCACCCTATGCCGCCACCCTGCGCTGCGGGCCTGACCACCAAATGGAATTCCGAGCTTTGATTTGAAATTCCCGACGGAAGGGAGTTTGCTTGGTCCATGGCTCCTCGAGCGAAGAAGACCAAATCCACCATGACCGACGCGCACAAGCAGGCGCTCGCCCTGGGAAGGGAGCAGGGCCGCGCCGTACGCCGGTACCTCGAGGCCCTCGATGCGCATCGCCCCAAGCGGGGCCGCAAGCGCACGCCGGATTCGATCAAGCGGCGCCTGGACGACATCGCAAATCGCATCGAGGAAGCCGACCCTCTGACCCGGCTGCAACTCGTGCAGGAGCGCATGAACCTGCAAGCGGAGCTTTCCACCAAGGAGGACGCCGTCGACCTGGCCGCCCTGGAGGACGACTTCGTGGCGGCGGCCGGGGAGTACAGCCACCGCAAGGGCATCACCTATGCGGCGTGGCGTGAGGCCGGTGTGGACGCCTCGGTCCTGCGCCGAGCCGGCATCCAGCGCAGCGCCAGCTGAGCGCCCGTCAGCGGCCGGGAACGCCCGCCCCGGAGAGCAGAGACCGCAGGAGGACGAGGCCGTCCTCCGACCCGAGCAGCGCGCTGCTCGCCCGCTCCGGGTGGGGCATCAGTCCGACGACGTTCCCCTGCTCGTTGCAGACGCCTGCGATGGAATCGCTGGATCCGTTGGGGTTGTCGACATAACGCAGGATGACCTGTTGGTGGCGGTCCAGGCGGTCGAGGGTCGCCGGGTCACAGGTGTAATTGCCCTCGAAGTGGTTGATGGGGATGCGGAGGATGTCGCCGACCGTCGCCCCCGACGTAAGGACCGACTTCGCGCTCTCCACGCGCAGCTCCACGGTGGTGCACAAGAACTTCAGCCCGGCGTTCTTCTGGAGCGCGCCGGGGAGGAGGCCGGCCTCCGTGAGCACCTGGAATCCGTTGCAGATCCCGACCACCGGACCACCTTCTCCGGCGAAGCGGCGCACGGCGTCCATCACCGGCGAGAAGCGGGCGATCGCCCCCGGGCGCAGGTAGTCGCCGTGGGCGAAGCCGCCGGGCAGGACGACGGCGTCCACGTCGGGCAGCGTCGGCGAGCCGTGCCACACGATGTCGCCCTTGCCGCCGAGCCTCTCCACGGCCTCGACGACGTCGTGCTCGCAGTTCGAGCCCGGGAACTGGACGACGCCGACGCGGCTCATACGGCCGTCAGATCGAATCGGGTGTCCTCGATCACCGGGTTGGAGAGCAGGCGGTTGCACAGCTCCTCCACCCGGCTGCGAGCCTCCGCCTCGTCGCCCGCCTCCACCGAGAACCGGATCGACTTCCCGACCCGGACGCCGGCGACGCCCTGGAAGCCGAGGGCGGGCAGCGCCCGCTCGATGGTGGCGCCCTGGGGGTCGGCGATCCCGGGACGCAGCGAGACCTCGACCCGCACGTCGTAGCGGGCGGTCACGCGTTCACCCCCAGCCACTCGGAGAAGCGGCGGCCGGTGATGCGCTCGTAGGCCGTGATGTAGCGCTCGCGCATGGAGTTCACCACGACCTCGGGCAGCGGCGGGGGCGGGGGCGACTTGTCCCAGCCGCTCGCCTCCAGCCAGTCGCGCAGGGGCTGCTTGTCCAGCGACGGCGGCGTGCGGCCGGGCTGCCAGTCGGCCTCGGCCCAGAACCGGGACGAGTCGGGCGTGAGCACCTCGTCGCACAGCGCCAGGTCGCCGTCGATCCAGCCCAGCTCGAACTTGGTGTCGGCCAGGATGATGCCCCTCGCCCGCGCCCAGTCCGCAGCCCGCCCATAGGCGGCCAGGCTGATCTCCCGGGCCTGCTTGGCGACGTCCTCGCCGACGATTCGGCACGCCTCCTCGAACGAGATGTTCTCGTCGTGGCCCTCGTTCGCCTTGGTGGACGGGGTGAACACGGGCTCGGGCAGGCGGTCGGACTCCTGCATCCCCTGCGGCATCGGCGTGCCGTGGACGGTGCCCGACGCCTTGTACTCCTTCCACGCCGAGCCGGAGACGTAGCCGCGCACGATGCACTCGATGGGCAGCATCTCGGCCCGGCGCACGAGCATGGTGCGACCGGCGGCGTCGTCGATGTCGTCGGCGCCGGGCGGGAAGTCGGCCGGGTCCACCGAGACGAGATGGCTGGGGGCGATGTCGGCCAGCTTCTCGAGCCAGAAGGCGCTCATGGCGGTGAGGACGCGCCCCTTGTCGGGGACCGGCTCGGCCATGACGACGTCGAAGGCGGACACCCGGTCGGAGGCGACGAACAGCAAGCGCCCGTCGCCCGCGTCGTAGATGTCGCGCACCTTCCCGGAATAGCGGTGCTCCAGGGTCACGAGATCTTCTCCAGGTGGTCGAGGACGCGGGCGGCGTTGCGCACGGCCCGGCCGAGGTCGAAGGCCTCGTCCAGGGCGTCGGCGCCCAGGGCGACCTCGGGGTCGCCCTCCAGCAGTGTGCGGAAGCTCTTGCCCTGCTCCCACGCGGCCATGGCGTTGCGCTGGACGATGCGGTAGGCGGCGTCGCGCGGCAGGCCGGAGGCCACCAGCGCGAGGAGCACGGGCTGGCTGAACACGAGGCCGTGCGACCGGTCGAGGTTCTCCCGCATACGGGCGGCGTCGACCTCCAGGCCGTCGACCACCCGGGTCATGCGCCGCAGGAGGTAGTAGGCGAGAAGGCTGGCGTCGGGCAGCACCACCCGCTCGACCGACGAGTGGGAGATGTCGCGCTCGTGCCACAGGGCGACGTCCTCCAGGCCCGCCCCCAGGTACCCGCGCAGCACCCGGGCCAGCCCGGACAGGCGCTCGCACGTGATGGGGTTGCGCTTGTGGGGCATGGCCGACGAGCCCTTCTGGCCCGCCCCGAACGGCTCGTACGCCTCGCCCACCTCGGTGCGCTGGAGGTGGCGGATCTCGGTGGCCATGAGCTCCACGCCCGCCCCCGCCGACGCGCACGCCCACAGGAACTCGGCGTGGCGGTCGCGGGCGACGACCTGGGTGGAGGGGACGGGGCGCAGGCCCATCCGCTCGCACACGAAGGCCTCGACCGACGGGTCGACGTTGGAGTACGTGCCCACCGCGCCCGACAGCTTGCCCACGGCCACCGCGTCGCGAGCGGCGCGCAGCCGGGCCCGGTCCCGGTCGGCCTGGAGGCACCACAGGGCGAGCTTGGCCCCGAACGTGGTCGGCTCGGCGTGGATCCCATGGGTGCGCCCGGCCATCGGCGTGTCGATGAACTCGCGGGCCCGGCGCTCGAGCGCGGCCACCAGCCCGTCCGACGCCGCGATCAGCAGGTCGGCGGCCCGGGCCAGGGTGGCGCCCAGGGCCGTGTCCACCACGTCGGACGACGTGAGCCCGTAGTGCACCCAGTTGCCCGCGGGGGCGCCGATGGCCTCCTGGACGACATCGACGAAGGCGGCCACGTCGTGGTCGGTGACGGCCTCGCGCAGGGCCACCGCCCGCACCATGGCCTCCGTGACCTCCGGCGCCCGCCCCCGCACGGCGAGGGCATCGGCCTCGGGGACGACGCCGAGACGGGCCCACGCCTCCACGGCCAGGACCTCGACCTGGAGCCAGGTGGCGAGGCGGGCCTCGTCGGTCCACAGCGCCGCCATCTCCGGCATGGAGTACCGCGGGATCAACGGGCGCCCCCGGCGCGGAACTCGGCCAGCTTGTCGGCCAGCACCTTGTCGGTGACGGCCAGGATGGCGACGGCGAGCAGGCCGGCGTTGGCGGAGCCGTCGATCGCCACCGTGGCCACCGGGATGCCCTTGGGCATCTGCACGGTGGCGTACAGGGCGTCCACCCCGTTGAGGGCTCCACCGGACAGGGGCACGCCGATGACCGGGAGCGTGGTGTGGGCGGCGACCACCCCGGCCAGGTGGGCGGCCATGCCGGCGCCGCAGATGACGGCGGCGAAGCCGTCGTCCCGGGCCGACGAGGCGAAGGCGGCGACCTCGGCCGGGGTCCGGTGGGCCGACAGCACCCGCTCGTCGCACTCCACGCCGAAGCGCTCGAGCATGGCGGCGGCGCCCTTCATCTTGTCCCGGTCGTTGGGCGACCCCATGAGCACGGCGACCTTCATGCGGCGACGTCCCTCCGGTACTGCATCCCGGCGAACGAGATGCGCTCGACGGCTTCGTAGGCCCGGGCCCGGGCGTCGGCGACGCTCGGGCCCAGCCCGCACACGTTCAGCACGCGGCCGCCGGCGGTGACCGGCCGGCCCTCCTCGTCCGTGGCGGTCCCGGCCCGGAAGACGAGCACGCCGTCCAGGGCCTCGGCGTCGTCGATCCCCTCGATGGCGTCGCCGTGGCGGGGCGCCGCCGGGTACCCCTCGGCGGCCAGCACCACGGTCACGCACGCGTCGTGCGAGAAGGACGGCTCCGTGCGCAGGTCGCCCGATGCGGCCTCGGCCAGGAAGCCGGCCAGGTCGCCCGAGAAGCGAGGCAGCACGACCTGGGCCTCGGGGTCGCCGAACCGGACGTTGTACTCGAGCACCTTGGGCCCGTCCGGCGTGAGCATGAGGCCAACGTAGAGCACGCCCCGGTAATCGGTGCCCGCCGCCCGGAGCGCCGCCAAGGTGGGCTCCACGGCCAGCGTCATGACCGTCCCGACGACGTCGGGACCGGCTTCGGGGACGGGCGAGTACGCCCCCATGCCGCCCGTGTTGGGACCGGCGTCGCCGTCCGCCAGGCGCTTGAAGTCCCGGGCGGGGGAGAGGGGGACGGCACGGCGCCCGTCGCACACGGCGAGCAGCGACAGCTCGGGCCCGGTGAGGCCCTCCTCGATGACCACCGTGCGGCCCGCGTCGCCGAAGGTCGACCCCGAGAGCTTGGCGGCCACGTCGTCGACCGCCTCGTCCAGCGACTCGGTGACGAGCACCCCCTTGCCGGCGGCCAGGCCGTCCGTCTTCACCACGTAGAGCCCGGGCAGGGACTTGAGGAACTGCACGGCCGGCTCGACCGAGGTGAACACGCCGTGGCGGGCGGTGGGGACGCCGGCGTCGGCCAGCACCGACTTCATCCACGCCTTCGACCCCTCCAGGCGGGCGCCGTCGGCACCCGGCCCGAAGACCAGCTTTCCGTCGGCCCGCAGCCGGTCGGCCAGCCCGTCGACCAGCGGCTGCTCGGGCCCGATCACGTAGAGGTCGGCGTCGTCGTCGGGACCGACCACCTCGGCGGTGCGGGCCAGCACGTGGCGCAGGGCGTGCTCCCGACCGCCGCTCCCGACGACGGCGACCCTCATGCGGCGGCGCCCGGCATGGTGACGAACTGGTCGCGACCGGGGCCCACGCCGACCAGGCGGATGCGCACGCCGGCCCGCTCGCCGAGGAAGGTCACGAAGCGTGCGGCGGCGGACGGCAGGTCGGCCACCTCGGTCACCCCGGAGAGGTCGGCCTGCCAACCGGGGAGCTCCTCGTAGATCGGGACGGCGTCGTGGAGGTCCGACTGGTGGTACGGCAGCGTCTCCATCCGCCGCCCGTCGACCTCGTAGGCCACGCACACCTTGAGCGCCGGCAGCGGGTCGAGCACGTCCATCTTGGTGAGCGCCAGCTCGGTGAGCGAGTTGAGGCGGACGGCGTGGCGCATCATCACCGCGTCGAACCACCCGACCCGGCGGCGCCGGCCGGTGACGGTGCCGTACTCGTGGCCCCGCTCGATGAGGTCGTCGGCGAGCGCCCCGTGGAGCTCGGTGGGGAACGGCCCCGACCCGACCCGGGTGACGTACGCCTTGGCGATGCCGATCACGCGGTCGATGCGCAGGGGACCGACGCCGGCGCCCGTGCAGGCCCCGCCCGCCACCGGGTTGGACGAGGTGACGAACGGATAGGTGCCGTGGTCGAGGTCGAGGTAGGTGGCCTGGGCGCCCTCGAACAGCACGTGGGCGCCCTCGTCCAGCGCCTCGTGGACGAGGCCGACGGTGTCCGCCACCAGCGGCCGGATCCGGGGGGCGTACACCTTCAGGTAGGTGTCGGCGATGTCCTCGATGGCCAGCGGGAGCCGGTTGTGGACCTTGGCGAGGACGGCGTTCTTCTCCTTCAGCACCAGGTGGAGCTTCTGGCGGAAGATCTTCTCGTCGAACAGGTCCTGCACCCGCAGGCCGACCCGGGCGGCCTTGTCGGCGTAGGCGGGCCCGATCCCCGACTTGGTGGTCCCCAGGCGGTTCTTCCCCAGCCGGCGCTCGGCCGCCCGGTCCAGCTCCTGGTGGTACGGCATGATCAGGTGGGCGTTGCCGCTCACCCGCAGCCGGCTGCAGTCGATGCCCCTCGCCTCGAGCTTGTCGATCTCGGAGATCAGCACCGCCGGGTCGACCACCACGCCGTTGCCGATGACGGGGGTGATGTGGGGGTAGAGGACGCCGCTCGGGATCAGCTGGAGGGCGAACGTCTCCTCGCCCACCACGATGGTGTGGCCCGCGTTGTGGCCGCCCTGGTAGCGGACGACCACGCTCATCTCCTTGGAGAGGAGGTCGGTGAGCTTCCCCTTGCCCTCGTCCCCCCACTGGGTGCCGACCACGACGGTCGCAGGCACGCGCCTCTCCCTCGGAATGCTTCGCTGGCGGTCCGCGCATCATAGGCCGACGGCCCGACCGCCCCCGGGACTACCGGAGCACGAGCTCGCTGCCCTCCACGTCCACCTTGACGGTGGACCCGTCCTCGTACCGGCCCTCCAGCAGGGCGAGGGCGAGGAGGTCGCCGATGTGGCGCTGGATGAGGCGGCGGAGGGGGCGGGCGCCGTACGCCTGGTCGTAGCCGCGGTCGGCCAGCCAGGCCCGGGCGTCGGGGGTGACCTCCAGGGCGAGGCGCCGGGAGGCCAGCCGCTTCTCCAGGTGCCCCAGCTGGATGTCGACGATCCTCGACAGGTCGTCCCTGGTCAGCGCCTTGAAGCGCACGATCTCGTCGATGCGGTTGACGAACTCGGGCTTGAAGAAGTCCTCGGGGTCGCCCTGCAGGTTCGACGTCATGATGACCACCGTGTTGGTGAAGTCCACCGTGCGGCCCTGGCCGTCGGTGAGGCGCCCGTCGTCCAGCAGCTGGAGCAGGACGTTGAAGACGTCGGAGTGGGCCTTCTCGATCTCGTCGAGCAGAACGACGGCGTACGGCCGGCGGCGGATGGCCTCGGTGAGCTGGCCGCCCTCGTCGTAGCCCACGTAGCCGGGCGGGGCGCCGATGAGGCGGGCGACGGTGTGCTTCTCCTGGTACTCGCCCATGTCGACGCGGACGAGCGCCTTCTCGTCGTCGAACAGGAAGTCGGCCAGCGACCGGGCCAGCTCGGTCTTGCCCACGCCGGTGGGGCCGAGGAAGAGGAACGAGCCGATGGGCCGGTTGGGGTCGGACAGGCCCGAGCGGGAGCGGCGGATGGCGTTGGCCACCGCGGACACGGCGTCGTCCTGTCCGACCACCCGCCGGTGGAGGACGCCCTCCATGCGGACGAGCTTCTCCACCTCGCCCTCGAGAAGGCGGGAGACGGGCACGCCCGTCCACTTGGCCACCACCTCGGCCACGTCCTCGGCGTCCACCTCCTCCTTCAGCATCTGGCTGGTGGCCTGCTCCTCGGCCAGGCGGGCGCCCGCCTCCTCCACCTTGCGCTCCAGCTCGGGCAGCTGGCCGTAGCGGATCTCGGCCGCCCGCTCGTAGTTGCCCTCCCGCTCGTGGCGCTCCACGTCGGTGCGGGCCGTCTCCAGCGCCTCCTTGAGGGCGCGGATCTCGGCGATGGCGTCCTTCTCGGCCTGCCAGTGGGCCCGCATGGCGTCGGCCTGCTCGCGCAGGTTGGCCAGCTCCTCGTCCAGCTTGGCCAGCCGCTCGGCCGAGGCGGCGTCCGTCTCCTGCTCCAGGGCCACCCGCTCGATCTCCAGCTGGCGCATCCGGCGCTCCACCACGTCGATCTCCATGGGGACCGAGTCGATCTCGATGCGCAGCTTGCTGGCCGCCTCGTCGATGAGGTCGATGGCCTTGTCGGGGAGGAACCGGCCGGTGACGTAGCGGTCCGACAGCACGGCCGCCGCCACCAGGGCGGCGTCCTGGATGCGGACGCCGTGGTGGACCTCGTACCGCTCCTTCAGGCCCCGGAGGATGGCGACGGTGTCCTCGGCCGACGGCGGGCCCACGTAGACCTGCTGGAAGCGGCGCTCGAGGGCGGCGTCCTTCTCGATGTGCTTGCGGTACTCGTCCAGGGTGGTGGCGCCGATCATCCGCAGCTGGCCCCGGGCCAGCAGCGGCTTGATCATGTTGCCGGCGTCCATGGCGCCCTCCGCCGCGCCGGCACCGACGATCGTGTGGAGCTCGTCGACGAAGGTGATGACCTCGCCCCCGGCGTCGGTGATCTCCTTCAACACCGCCTTCAGGCGCTCCTCGAACTCGCCGCGGTACTTGGCGCCGGCGACGAGGGAGCCGACGTCCAGCGAGACCAGCCGGCGGTTCTTCAGGCTCTCGGGGACGTCGCCCTCGACGATGCGCCGGGCCAGGCCCTCGACGATGGCCGTCTTGCCCACACCGGGCTCGCCGATCAGCACGGGGTTGTTCTTGGTGCGCCGGGAGAGCACCTGGACCACCCGGCGGATCTCCTCGTCCCGCCCGATGACGGGGTCGAGCCTCCCCCGCCGGGCCTCCGCCGTCAGGTCGCGGCCGTACTTCTCCAGCGCCTGGTACTGCGTCTCGGGGTCCTGGCTGGTGACCCGGTGGCTGCCCCGGACCTCCCGCATGGCCTCGAGCAGGACGTCGCGCGAGGTGCCCAGCCGGTCGGCCAGGACCAGCAGGAGGTGCTCGGTGGAGAGGTACTCGTCGCGGAGGTCGACGCGCACGCCCTCGGCCGCCTCGAACGTCTGCTGGAGGGCACGGCCGACCTGGGCCTCGCTCCCGTACGCCCTGGGCAGGCGGCTCAGCGCCTCGGTGACGGAGTTGCGGACGGTCAGGGGCGACAGCCCGGCCCGCTCCAGGAGCGGCAGGACGACTCCGTCGGCCTGCGCGAGGAGGGCGGCGAGCAGGTGGTCGGGCGTGACCTCGGGGTTGCTGGCCGACCGCGCCAGCTCGACGGCGTCCTGGAACGCCTCCTGGGTCTTGTGGGTCCAGCGGTTGGGGTCCAGCGCCATCGCTACCTCTGCGGGTCAGGTCACGAGGAAACTTGCTAATGACGTTATCAAGAACGACGGGCCCCCCACGACGCATTCCCGGTCGCCGCCGGAGGGCGCCCACGCCGCCCTCCGGGCGCTCGCGTCGAGCCGTACGCAACGGACTGTGTAAAACGGGTGCGGTTGTGAAAGGATTGCGCCGCCGGACAACCGGCACAGGCGGCCGCGGACCGCCCGGAACTCGACAGCAACACAAAAATCAGCAGACACACCGTCATAAGGCACTGCCAGCCACGTCTCTCTTGATGAACGAGAGTGCCGGCAGCGCGGGCATGTCGGACGTCTTCGGCGAAGGGAAGATACCTGTGAAGCGACGGTTGTCGATCGTAGCGAGCAGCCTGTTGGTCGGATTGACGACCTCGGTGTTCGCGGGGGGCACGCCGGCGGGGGCCCAAGTCCCGGCCGCGCAGGCCGACTACAAGGGGTACAGCACCGGCACGGTGATCCACGCCGATGCCATCACGGCGGGGACGACACGAGTGCTGGACACCGAGGTGGCCTTCTCGGGCGCCACGGTGGCCTCCAAGGGCACGGGCGGGGTCACCCGAGGCCCCGGCGCCGCCGCCGGCACGGTCGTGAACGAGATGGAGCAGGTCATCCAGCCTGCGCTGCCCAACACGAGCCTGGACCCCAACCTCCAGGGTGACCGTGTCTTCGGCCGGGGTTCGGGCCTCGAGATCGGCGTCGGTACGACGGTCTCGCAGGACGTGAACGCCAACCAGCTCCTGCTGGCGCAGCGGGCGCTCGTCTCCGGCCCTCCGACCTCGGCGCTGGTCCGCCGTGAGGTCGGCCCCATCAAGATCGACCCGGCCGCCTATGCGTCCCTCGTCCGCGGCGAGGCCCAGGTGCGCTGGGACGGCGACAACACCTGCTCCCTCGGGGAGCCCCTCAGCTACGGCCTCGGCTACGCCGCCGACGCCCAGCTGCTGAACCTGGGTGGCGCCACCGAGGGCGACGCTCCGTTCGCCAGCGGTGCCGTCGAGACCAACGCCCCCGAGCCCGAGCGCGCCGTGTCGCAGTCCCGGTCGATCACCCGGCTGGTCCCCCAGACCGACGCCCAGGGCAACAAGATCGGCGACCACTTCGGCCTCATGACCGAGACCCGCATGACGATCGCCCCGGTCGACATCCTGGGCGGCGCCATCACCCTGGAGTTCCTCGGTGAGTGGGTGCTGCGCTCGGTGGCCACCGGCCTCCCCGGCCAGGCGTACGTCCACTACGGCCCGGGCGCCGTCAGCCCCGAGACCCCGGTGCTCAGCATCCTCGAGGGCGGCGTGGAAAACACCGTGCTGACCCTGCAGGACCTGCTCGGCACCGAGGGCCTCCCCATCGAGATCCCGGGTGTGGCCTCCATCGTCATCGGTGAGGACCCCCGGGCCATCGGCGGCGACGCCAACTCGTCGGCCACCCAGGGCGGCGACGGCACCGTCGCCTCCGGTGCCGTGGACGTGGTCCGGGTGCAGCTGCTCGAGGCGACCACCCTCCTCGGCGTCAGCGTCCTCGACATCCGCGTCGGCCACATGGAGTCGCACGCCCAGGTCCCGGCCGGCGGCATCCGCTGCAACGTCCCGGTCAGCAAGACCGCCGACAAGCAGACCGTCAACGCCGGTGACACCTTCACCTACAACATCAACGTCACCAACCCGTTCGCCGACTGCGACCTGACCAACGTCCGGGTGGTCGACACCATCACGACGACGGCCGGCGTCCGGTACACGATCACCGGCACGAACCCGCAGGCGAACAGCCAGACCGCCAACACCATCACCTTCGACGACATCGGCCCGATCGGACCGAAACAGTCGAAGACGGTGAGCATCACGGTGGCGGTCGCCGCCAACTCGGCGGCCGGCCAGTTCACCAACAACGCCGTCGCCACGGGCAACTGCGCCACCGGCTCGGCCCAGGGCGGTGCCCGCATCACGGTGCCGATCACGGGCGAGACCACCGTGGTCGTCCCGAGCGTCGGCGGTGGCCGTGAGCTGCCGGCGACCGGCGTCGACGTGCTCCCCCGGACCGGCTCCAGCGGGCCCGCCATGGCCCTCGCCGGCCTCGGGCTCCTGAGCGCCGCCGTCCTCGTCCGGCGGGTGAGAGCCGCCGCGCAGTCGTAACGCCGTGAGGCGTGGACTGCTGGCAGCGGCGGTGCTGTCAGTCCCTTTGTTCCAACTTCTGGCAGGAGGGCCCGCTTCGGCGGGCCCTCCTGCTGAGGCACGCCGGACGGCGCTGATCGTCGGGGTGTCGGGGCACGTCGGGAACCGCCCGGCAGCGCCCGTCGGGGGAGCGGGGGACGCCGACACCTTCCGCGACGTGCTGAAGCGGGCAGGCTGGGCCGACGACTCCATCCGGGTCCTCACCGGTACGGCGGCCACCGGGGCGAACATCCGGGCCGGGCTCGACTGGCTGCGCGACCGCAGCAACGACGGCTCGTTCAGCGTGTTCCACTACTCGGGCCACGTGTTCCAGCGGGGCGGCGACCTCGACCGCGACGGCGAGGTGCTCGACGAGTTCCTCGTCCCCTACGACAACAAGATCATCTCCGACCGCGAGCTGGGCGAGCGGCTGGGCAGCGTCCGGGGCTGGCTGTGGACCGACATCTCGGGATGCGAGGCGGCCGGGTTCAACGAGGGAGGCCTCTTCGGGGACCGGCGGCTGTTCACCGGCTCGTCGGAGGAGCACCAGAAGTCCTACGAGCACCCCGGCTGGGGCATGTCGATCTACACGGGGCTCACCATGCGCTTCGCGGCCATGGAGAACCGCGGCGACGCCAACGGCGACGGCGTGGTGTCCATCCAGGAGATGTTCCGCCATGCCGAGCGGGAGGCGCCCCGCCTCACGTCCGGCCAGCGCAAGGGCGTCCAGCAGCCGGTGATGTTCGGCGGCGGCGCCGGTGGCGACTGGTTCCTGTCCGGCCCTCCGAAGCCACCGCCCCCGCCCCCGGGGCCGCTGGCACCCAACCCCAACGCCGGCAAGATCTGCCTGCTGCCCGACATCTGCATCTAGAAGGAACCGCCCCGGGCAACCGGGGCGGTTCCGGGCGGCGGTTCCGGCGGCAAATCGGGGCGCTATCCGCCCTCCCGTGCCGCCGGAACGCGGCAAGGGGGCGGTAGGGGCGGGGGCCGTCGCGGAAGTGGGCGGCAACGGACGGCGGCCGCCGACCGCCGCCGGAGGCGGCGCTCCCCGGCTGCCGGCCATGCAGGGACGAGGGTCCAGCGCGGAGGGCGGCCGGCTCCGCCGGCCGCCCGGAGCACGACAGAGCTCGCCGAGCAAGCTCCGCTTGCGACGGCGAAACGCCTAGCGGCGCCGGTACGGGACGGGGAACTGGTTCATGGGCACCAGGTCGCGGCGGTGCTCCCGGTGGGCCAGCTCGACCGCCGCCTCGGCGTCGAGGCGGGCCTGGGCCAGCTGCGCCCGGAGGCGCTCGTTCTCGTCCTCCAAGGCGATGACCCGGCGCACGCCCTCGAGGTTGAGCCCGGCGTTGGTGAGGTCCTGGATGCGGCGCAGGCGCTCGATGTCGCGCTCGCTGTACCGGCGGCTGCCGCCGACGGTGCGGGCGGGGTCCACCAGCCCCTTGCGCTCGTAGATGCGCAGCGTCTGGGGGTGCACGCCGGCCAGCTCGGCGGCGACCGAGATCACGTAGACGGCCCGGCGGGCGTCGGCGGCGGCCATCACTCCACGCCCAGGTGGCGCCGGGGCGACTCCGACGACGCGGCCGCCAGCGCCTCCACGGCCGACCGCTGCTCCTCGGACAACCTCTCGGGCACGACGACCTCGACGGTGGCGAGCAGGTCACCGTGGCCGTCGCCGGTGTCGATGCCCCGCCCCCGCACGCGGAACGTGCGGCCGGACCGGGTGCCCGGTGGCACCTTCAGGGTGACGGGCTCGCCGAGGGTGGGGATCTTCACCGTGGCCCCCAGGGCGGCCTCGGCGAACGTGACGGGGACGGTGAGGGTCAGGTCCTTGCCCTTTCGACCGAACAGCTCATGGCTCGCCACCCGCACCACCACGTACACGTCTCCCGGAGGGCCCCCATTGTGCCCTGCCCCGCCCCGCCCCTTGAGGACGATGCGCTTCCCGTCGTCGATCCCGGCGGGGACGCGCACCTTGACCTGGCGGGGGCGGCGCTCCAGGCCGGAGCCGGCACAGGTCCGGCACGGCGTCTCGACCCGCATGCCGGTCCCCCGGCACTCCGGGCACGGCTGGCTGAACGAGAAAAGCCCCTGGTTCTCGTTCACCGCTCCCCGCCCTCCACACGCCGAGCAGATCACCGGCGACGTCCCCGGCGCCGCCCCGGTGCCGTTGCACGTGTGGCAGGCGGCGTCGCTGATGACGTTGACCGAGGTGATCACCCCGTCGACGGCGTCGGAGAACGACAGGTTGAGCGTCGCCTCGAGGTCGTCGCCGCGCTGGGGTGACGACCGGCTGCGGGTGGCGCGGCCCTTGGTGAAGAGCCCGCCGAGCAGGTCGCCCAGGTCGTCGACGCGGAAGCCGCCGCCGAAGCCCGGGCCGCCGTTCCCGCCGGGCCGGCCGAACCCCGCCGGCCCCATGCGGCGGACCTCGTCGTACTCCTTGCGCCTGGCCGGGTCGCCGAGCACGTCGTAGGCGGCCGAGACCTCCTTGAAGCGGTCCTCGGAGCCGGGGTTGGCGTCGGGGTGGAGCTTCTTGGCCAGCCGGCGGTACGCGCTGGTGATGTCCTTCTCGGACGCCTTCTCGGTGACCCCGAGGACCTTGTAGTAGTCCTTCTCGAACCACTCGCGCTGTGCCGGCACAGCCTTCTCTCTCGACCTCTAGCCCTTCACCTTCACCATGGCCGGGCGCAGGACACGGCCCTTCCACCGGTAGCCGGCCCGCATCACCTCGATGACCTCCGGCTCGGCCGAGTCGCCCCCCGGCTCGTGGAGGACGGCGTCGTGCTCGTTCGGGTCGAAGGGCTGCCCGGCCGGGTCCATGCGCTCCAGACCGGCCGACGCCAGCACGCTCAGCAGCGACCGGTGGATCGGCTCCAGGCCGGCGTCCGCGGCGGCGTGGGAGATGGCCAGGTCGAAGTTGTCCAGGACCGGGAGCAGGCTCTCGACCAGCTTCTCGGCCGCCCGCTCCTGGATGTCGGCGTGCTGGCGGGCGATGCGCTTCTTGTAGTTCTCGAAGTCGGCCTGGAGGCGGCGCAGCGAGTCGAGGTACTCGTCGCGCTGGGCCTCCGCCTTGGCCAGGGCGTCGATGTCGTGCTCGACGGCCTCGGCGGCCTCCTCGACGGCGTCGCCGTCGTCCTCCTCCTGGCGCCCGAGCATCTCGGCGACCTTGGCCGCCGCCTCCTGGGCCGGGCTCGACCCGCCCGACGGGGCGCCGCTCTCGGCGGAGCCGGTCCCGCTGCCCGCTGACGGGCCCGGGCCCGGTGCCGGGTCGGTGGCGGGACCGGCGGACGGGCGCCCGGGCGGGCCGGCGCCCGGTGAGCCGTCGGCCGAACCCGACGTCCGCGGGGGACGCGAAGGGCCGCCGCCGGCCGACGACGGCTGCCCCGGCCGGTCGATCCAGCCGGGGGGCTTCGGGAAGTGGCCGGGGTGGCCGGGTCCGGGCACCGTGGGTTACCGGTCCTCGTCGACGATCTCGGCGTCCACGACGTCGTCGTAACCGCCGCCGCCCCCGGGCGCCTGGCTGCCCTCGGCCTCCGCCCGCTCCTGGGCCGCCTGCTCGTAGAGCCGCTGGGCGAACGCCTGGCTGGCGTGCATCAGCGCGTCGCTGGCGTCGCGCACGGCGTTGGTGTCGCTGCCGCCGAGGGCCGCCTTCAGCTCCTTCAGGGCGGTCTCGGTGTTGGTGCGCTCGTCGCCCACCAGCTTGTCGCCCTGGTCGCGCAGCAGCTTCTCGGTCTGGTGGATGAGGGTCTCCGCGTTGTTGCGGATCTCCGCCTCCTCGCGCCGCTGGCGGTCCTCCTCGGCGTGGGCCTCGGCGTCCTTCACCATGCGCTCGATGTCGTCCTTGTTCAGCGACGACTGGCCCGTGATGGTCATCGACTGCGTCTTGGCGGTGGCCCGGTCCTTGGCGGACACGTGGACGATGCCGTTGGCGTCGATGTCGAACGTGACCTCGATCTGGGGCACGCCCCGGGGCGCCGGTGGCAGGTCGACCAGCTGGAACTTGCCCAGCGTCTTGTTGTACATGGCCATCTCCCGCTCGCCCTGGAGGACGTGGATCTCCACCGACGGCTGCATGTCCTCGGCCGTGGTGAACACCTCGGAGCGCTTGGTGGGGATGGTGGTGTTGCGCTCGATGAGCTTGGTCATGATGCCGCCCTTGGTCTCGATACCGAGGGACAGGGGGGTCACGTCCAGCAGGAGGATGTCCTTCACGTCGCCCTTGAGGACGCCGGCCTGGACGGCGGCGCCGACGGCCACCACCTCGTCGGGGTTGACGCCCTGGTGGGGCCTGCTGCCGGTGAGGGACTGCACCAGGTCGACGATGGCCGGCATGCGGGTGGACCCGCCCACCAGGATGACGTGCTCGATGTCGCCCTTGGTGAGGCCGGCGTCCTTGATGGCCTGCTCGAACGGCCCCCGGCAGCGCTGCACCAGGTCGGCGGTGAGCTCCTGGAACTTGGCCCGGGAGAGCTTCAGGTCGAGGTGCTTGGGGCCCTCGTTGGTGGCGGTGATGAAGGGCAGGTTGATGGTGGCCTCGGTGACCTGCGACAGCTCGATCTTGGCCTTCTCGGCCGCCTCCTTGAGCCGCTGGAGGGCCATGTTGTCCTTGGACAGGTCGACGCCCTCGGTGTCCTTGAAGCTCTTGACCAGCCAGTCGATGACCTTCTGGTCCCAGTCGTCGCCGCCGAGCTGGGTGTCGCCGTGGGTGGCCTTGACCTCGAACACGCCCTCGCCGATCTCGAGCACCGACACGTCGAAGGTGCCGCCGCCGAGGTCGAACACGAGGATCGTCTGCTCCACGCCCTCCTTGTCCAGCCCGTAGGCCAGGGCGGCGGCGGTGGGCTCGTTGATGATGCGCAGCACCTCGAGGCCGGCGATCTGGCCCGCCTCCTTGGTGGCCGTGCGCTGGGCGTCGTTGAAGTAGGCGGGCACCGTGACGATGGCCTGGCTGACGGTGTCGCCCAGGTACGCCTCGGCGTCGCGCTTGAGCTTCTGGAGGATGCGGGCGGAGATCTCCTGGGCCGTGTAGCGCTTCCCGTCGATGTCGATCTTCCAGCTCGTGCCCATGTGGCGCTTCACCGAGCGGATGGTGCGGTCGGGGTTGGTGATCGCCTGGCGCTTGGCGACCTCGCCCACGAGGACCTCGCCCGACTTGGAGAAGCCGACCACCGACGGGGTGGTGCGGTTGCCCTCGGCGTTGGGGATGACGACGGGTTCGCCCGCCTCGAGGACGCTGACGACGGAGTTGGTGGTGCCGAGGTCGATCCCGACGGCCTTGGGCATGGAGGTGCCTCCAGAGGGACTCGTTCTTACGTGACAGCGCCAGCCTAGCAAAGTTGAGCGCCTGATTGGCAAGTCGGGCGGCCGGTGTCGTCAGGACGCAGCGGGAGCGCTCGGCGGCCCTCCGCTACGGTACGCCGGTGCACCGTCTCGTCCTCCTGCGCCACGGCCAGAGCACGTTCAACCTCCGGAACGTCTTCACCGGCTGGCAGGAGTGCGACCTGTCGCCCTCCGGCGTCGAGGAGGCGATGGAGGGCGGCCGCCGCCTGGCCGGGACCGGGATCGAGGTGGACGTGGTCCACACCTCGGTGCAGAACCGCGCCATCCGCACCGCCAACCTCGCCCTCGCGGAGATGGACCGGTCATGGGTGCCCGTCCGCCGGCACTGGCGGCTGAACGAGCGCCACTACGGCGCCCTGGAGACGCACGACAAGGCGGAGACGGCCGCCGTCCACGGGGCCGACCAGGTCCGCGTGTGGCGGCGCAGCTACGACGTGCCGCCGCCTCCGATCGCGCCGGACGACCCCCGCCACCCGCGCCACCTGGCCCGCTACGCCCGCCTGCCCGTCGACGTCCTGCCCACCGGCGAGTGCCTGCGCGACGTGGTGGTCCGCATGCTCCCGTACTGGTTCGACGCCATCGCCCCCGATCTGACCGGCGGGGCCACCGTGCTGGTGGCCGCCCACGGCAACAGCCTCCGGGCCCTCGTCAAGCACCTGCTCGGCATCTCCGACCACGACATCCCCGAGCTGGAGATCCCCACCGGGGTGCCGTGGGTGTTCGACCTCGACGACCGGCTCGCCCCGGTGTCGGAACGGCTACTCGGCGACCAGGCCGAGAACACCGCCTCGTCGTTCTAGGACCGGCGCTCGCTCGGGTGCCGCGCGGTCGGGTGCCCGGCGGCGCGCCCGGGCCCGTCGACGGGGAGCGGGCTCGTCACGCGTGCCGGACCCGGACGTCGCCCCACCCCGACGCGGCCGCCTCCAGCAGGTAGCCCCGGGAGCGGACCGTGCGGATGGCGAGGGAGACGGGCACGAGGCGCCGGCGCAGCCGGAGGACGTGGACGTCGAGGGCGTTGCGACCGGGTGCCCCGTCGGGCCAGCCGGCCCGGGCCAGGGCCTCCCGGCTGACCACCGCGCCGAAGCGCTCGAGGAAGGCGGCGGTGAGGCGCGACTCCACCGGCGGGAGCGACACCCACGCCGCCCCGAAGCGCAGCACGCCGTCGCTGTCGAGGACCGGTGCCGTGCCGGCATGGCGGCGGGACCGGTGCAGGAGGGCGCGGACGCGCACCTTCACGTCGGCGTCGGGCGCCGGCACCCGGATCCAGTCCTCCACGCAGTCCTCCGGCTCGGGCGGCGCGGCCCCCTCCTCGACGAGCAGCAGACGGGCGGTCTGCGAGCTGGCGAGGACCTCGCGGCGGTCGCGTTCCAGGGGCCACCGGAGGAGGACGACCTCGGGGGGTGACGCTTCCATGCTGCCGGACGCTAGGAGCCCGACATTACGGCCATGTTGCCTCGGCATGAACTCCGGCGGTCCGATGATCGGGCCGCGGCGAATCCCGGCGGTACCGTTCGGCGTGGCCCGCCACCCGGCCCGGCGCCTGTCGCCGTCGCATCTCGCCCTCGCCCTGGGGCTGGCCGGCGCCGGCGTCGTCGCCGCGTCGGGGCTGGCAGGGCTGGTGGTGGGCGGCCACCCGCCCGCCGCCGTCGGCCGCGAGGTGTTCGCCAACGTCGCCGGCCCGGTGCGGGCGGTGTTCTACACGGTGACGGCGGTGACGGTGGCGGCGGTCGGTGCGCTGTTCGCCCGCCGCGTCCGGAACTGGGAGCGGGGCGGGGCGGAGCGGCGGGACACCAGCCGGGCGACGGCCGGCCGCCGGCTGAGGCGGTTCTGGCTCGGCGTCTCGATGGGGACCGTCGCCGAGGACCGCGCCGCCGGCGTCATGCACTCGCTCCTCTACTTCCCGTTCCTCGTCCTGTTCGCCGTGACCGTCGTCCTCGAGGTAGACCACCAGCTGCCCGAGCGGTTCAAGTTCCTGACCGGCGACGTCTACCGGGGCTACAGCCTGGTGGGCGACGTGGCCGGCGTGGCGTTCCTGGCCGGGGTGCTGTGGGCCATCGCCCGCCGGTGGGGGCGGCCACCGTTCCGCCTGCGGACCAAGACCCGGCCCGAGGACGCCGCCGTGCTGGGGACCTTCCTCGCCGTCGGGGTGAGCGGCCACCTGGCCGAGGCGATGCGCATCGCCCTCGACGGGCGCCCGGCGTTCGAGCGCTGGTCGGTCGTCGGCTACCCGCTGTCCTCGCTGTTCGACGGGCTCGGCGAGGGCGCGCTGGCGAACGTCCACCAGGCGACGTGGACCGCGCACGTCGTGGCGTTCCTGGCGTTCCTGGTGCTGCTCCCCGAGACCAAGCTCCGGCACATGGTGACGTCGCCGCTCAACCTCTACCTGTCGCCGCGCGACCGGCCCCGGGGGGCGATGAGGCCGATGCCGGACCTGGCGACCACCGACCTCGAGCGGTTCGGCGCCGGCGTGGTGGAGGACCTCACGTGGAAGCAGCTGCTCGACACCGACGCCTGCACGGTGTGCGGCCGGTGCACGGAGGTGTGCCCGGCCCAGATGACGGGCAAGCCGCTCGACCCCCGCGAGATCGTCCTGAAGGTGGGCCAGGTCATGGCCGAGAGCGCGGCGGGCACCAGCGGGCCGGTGGCGCCCATCGTCGGCCACGAGCCCGAGCTGACCGTGCGGGCGCCCGACCTCTTCGCCCGGATCACGCCCGAGGAGCTGTGGGCGTGCACGTCGTGCCGGGCGTGCGACGAGGTGTGCCCCGTCGACATCGAGATCCTCGACAAGATCCTGGACATGCGCCGGTACCTGACGCTGATGGAGTCGGAGTTCCCGGCCGAGCTGGGACGGTCGTTCCGGTCGCTGGAGAACAGCGGCAACCCATGGGGGATGAGCCAGTCGGACCGGGGCTCGTGGACCGACGCCCTCCCGGAGGGCGTCCCCGTGGTGGACGGCTCCTCGCCCCTCGACCACGAGTACCTCTACTGGGTCGGCTGTGCCGGCTCGTTCGACGACCGGAACAAGAAGGTCACGGTGGCGACCGCCACGCTGATGCACCGGGCCGGGCTCGACTTCGCCATCCTCGGACCGCGGGAGAGGTGCACAGGCGACCCGGCCCGGCGGTCGGGCAACGAGTACCTGTTCCAGATGCTGGCCGGGGAGAACGTCGAGACGCTGAACGGGCTGGGCGTCCGCAAGGTCGTCACCCAGTGCCCCCACTGCTTCAACACCCTGGCCAACGAGTACCCCCAGCTGGGCGGGCACTACGAGGTCGTCCACCACAGCCAGCTGCTGTCCGAGCTCATCTCGTCGGGCCGCCTCGACGTGGGCGGGGCCCGCCTCGACGAGCGGGTGACGTACCACGACGCGTGCTTCCTCGGCCGCCACAACGGGGTCTACGAGGCGCCGCGGCGGGTGCTGGGCTCGCTCAAGGGGATCGAGATCGTGGAGATGGGGCGCAGCAGGGCCGACGGGCTGTGCTGCGGGGCGGGTGGCGCCCGATTCTGGATGGAGGAGCACACGGGGAAGAAGATCGGCGTGGAGCGGGCCGAGGAGGCGGTGGCGACGGGCGCTCGCCGGGTGGCCACGGCCTGCCCGTTCTGCGCGGTGATGATCGACGACGGCGTCAAGGAGACGGGCCGCGACGACGTGGTCGTGCAGGACATCGCCGTCCACCTGCTCGAGGCGATGGATCGGGAGTCGGGACGCGGCGCGGAGGTGGCGCGACCCTGACGGGGCCGACCGCCCCGGTGGTCAGCCGGGGGGGCGGAAGTTCTCCGAGTAGCGGCTGGGCGTGGGGCCCCGCTGGCCCTGGTACTTCGAGCCCGCCGTCTTCGACCCGTAGGGGTTGTCGGCCGGCGTGGTCATGCGCAGGAAGCTGATCTGGCCGATCTTCATGCCCGGGTACAGCGTGATGGGCAGGTTGGCCACGTTGGAGAGCTCCAGCGTGAGGTGCCCGTCGAAGCCGGCGTCGACGAAGCCGGCCGTGCTGTGGATCAGGAGGCCGAGCCGACCCAGGCTCGACTTGCCCTCCAGGCGGGCCACGAGGTCGTCGGGGAGGCGCACCCGCTCCTCGGTCGACCCGAGCACGAACTCGCCGGGATGGAGGATGAACGCCTCGTCCTCGTGCATCTCCACAAGCTCGGTGAGGTTCTCCTGGTCCTCCTTGACGTCGATCACCCGCATCGTGTGGTTCCGGAAGACCCGGAAGTAGCGGTCGACGTGGAGGTCCACGGACGACGGCTGGATGCAGCCGTCGCCCAGCGGCTCGATCACGATGCGGCCCGCTTCGAGCTCCTGGCGGATCGTGCGGTCGGAGAGGATCATGAGCGCCGCCACGCTACAGTTGGCCCACTCCGCGGGCGTAGTTCAGAGGCAGAACATCAGCTTCCCAAGCTGAGAACGCGAGTTCGATTCTCGTCGCCCGCTCAAGCCAAAAGGCCTGGTCACACCCTATTTTTCTTGCCAGAGGCCCCCGGGCCATGTCGGATCTATCGGTCTCGTGCCCCAACGTGCCACCGCGCCCGC
>DATLFN010000151.1 GCA_035540975.1 Acidimicrobiales bacterium | reverse complement strand
CCGCAGATCGTCGCCGCACCCCCCGTCCGCCCGCCTCGGTCACGGTCGGGCGGACGGGGGGTGCGGCGACGATCTGCGGCGCGGCCGCCGCGGTGGGCCGGCGCGTGGGGCGGCGCCGGTTGCGGTCACCGGCGGCTCGGGACGTTGACATGGTCGGGAATCCTCTCGGGGCATGGCCGGCGTTGCTGCGGCACCTGCTCCCTGGAGCGGAGACCTCACGCCGGAGTCCCGGCGTGGCGCACTACGACCTCGACAGCGCCGTGTGCGCCGTACCGGGCCAGCGTACTCGCGCCGGGGCGTGGTCTAGTGGGAACGTGAAGAAGCTCGCCGACTACGGCCGCGACGACCACCCCGCCGACGACCTCGAGCGCGCCCAGGTGGCGTGGGCGGTCGCCGTGCTCGACGACTGCGACGAGTGCGGCGACCTGCGGGTCGAGCTGACCGTCGAGGAGGTCGGCAGCCCCGGCTCGGGGCTGGTGGCGCACCTCTCGGTGGCGTCGGCCCGTCAACTCCGGTCGGCGCTCACGACGGCCCTCCGCGACGTCGGCGCGGACACCCCGGGGCCGGGCACGCCGAGGCCGGCGCCCTAAGAGACTGGTGTCAAACGGGTCGGCCGCTGACGCGGCCGAACGGCTCGGGTGGCCTGACCGGCGCTTTCTCGGCCGCCCCGTCACCGTCCGGCAGGAGGAGCCGGGTTCGACAGAGAAGACCTAGCCTGCGCCGCCGTGCGGATCGTCTCGCTGCTCCCGTCGGCCACCGAGATCCTCTTCGCCCTGGGCCTGGGCGACGAGGTCGTGGGCGTGACGTTCGAGTGCGACCATCCGGCCGAGGCCCGTTCCCGGCGGATCGTGTCGACGTCCGCCCTCCCCGACGGGCTGGCGCCGGCCGAGATCGACGCCGTGGTGCGCCAGCGCCTGGCCCGGGGCGACGACCTGTACCACCTCGATCGCGGCGCCTTCGCCGACGTCGAGCCCGACCTCATCGTCACCCAGGACCTGTGCGCGGTCTGCGCGGTGGACGTCTCCGAGGTGGAGGACGCGCTGGCCCACCTCGGCTGCCGGTCGGCGGTGGTCACCCTCGACCCCGTGCGGCTGGACGACGTCGTCACCTCGATCGGCGTGGTGGGCCGGGCCACCGGCCGAGACGCCGCGGCAAGCGACCTCATGGCGTCGCTGCGAGCCCGCCTCGACCGGCTGGCGGCGCGGCTGGACGGCGTGGCGGCGCGCCGCACGCTCGTCCTGGAGTGGACCGACCCGCCGTTCTCGGCCGGCCACTGGGTGCCCGACATGGTCGCGGCCGCCGGCGGCGTCGAGGTGCTCGGCCGGGGCGGCGAACGCTCGGAGGCCGTCACCTGGGGCCGGGTCGGCGGCTGCGGCGCCGACGTCGTCGTCGTTTCCCCGTGCGGGTACCGGCTGGACGGTGCCGTCGCGCTGGCCGACGAGGTCGCCCGGGCCGGGCACCTACCGGCCGGGGCGGAGGTGTGGGCAGTCGACGCCGACGCCTACGTCGTGCGCCCCGGGCCGCGGCTGGTGGACGGGTGCGAGATGCTCGCCACCGTCCTCCACCCCGACCGCTGTGGCCCGCCCGACGGCCCGAGGGCCCGCCGCATCGCCTGATGCGGCCGGACCGGATCGTCGCGCCTCACGACGCCCCCGCCAGCGACGCGACCGTGACGCCGACGATCACCGCGTCCGACGACGCCGACGACGCCGACGACGCCACCACGCTGACGAGCGGTCCGGGCGGCGGACCATCGGGACCGGCAGGACCGGCGCAACCGCCGGTGACGTCGAGCGACTCGAAGACCAGTCCACCGATGCGCACGGACGCGCCGGACGCCACGCGCTGGTGGAGCGCGGTGGCGAACGCCGGTGTCACCGATGCCTCGACGGTCGGGTGGAGGGCGACGTACATCCCCGTCAGCAGGTTCCGGAGCGCGCCGTCGCCCCCGAAGAACGTGTCGGCGTCGCCGGTCGCATAGGGCCCGTCGCGTTTCACGCGGGCCAGTGCGCCGTTGTACCACCCGGCCGGCCTCACCGAGATCAGCCCCCAGGCGTCGGCACGGATGTCCAGGTACTGACCGGCCCCGGCTTGGAGGGGCACGGGAGTGTCGGTACCGCCGGACGAGACGGCGGCGAAGCACGTGGACCCGGGCGGCGCCCCCGCTTGCTCACCCTCGCTGGGGAGGGGCACATGGATGGTGCCGGCGGTCGACGGACCGCCGCTCACCGCCGCGATCCAGGCCTGGGGGAACATCGAGACGTTCCACGCCGGCAGCTGCGGTTGCGCCGACTCCCCGTACAGGACGGTCGTGCAAAAGCGCGGGTCGGCGAAGGCCGTGAGCGCGTCGTTGGTCATGGGGTCGGACTGGAGACACCGTAGGAAGAGGCCGTAGCCGTCGCTGAACCTCGAAGTCGACGGGGCGTAGGCCTCCGACGGTGAGGCCGACTCGGGCATCCACGAGCAGAAGTCGTAGAGCGCAGCCGAGCTCGTGCCGTTCGAGTCCGTGGGCCAGTTCCACGGGCTCGACGGCACGAGCAGCTGCATGCTCGCCGGCACCGACGCGTCGACGGTGCCGACTTTGGCGGCCAGGGTCGTGCGCGGCCTCGCCCGCGCGAGCGCGGGGACCTCGGCCCCGAGGCCCGAAGCGACAGCCAGGAGCGACGACGAGATCAGGGCGGCCTACAGCTCGATCTCGATGCCCCGGGTGGGCTCGCTCGGCTCGCGCCGGACCGACCGGCACGGGTACCCGGAGATGATCTTCACCTTGGCTTTGAAGGCGGTCTCGTAGCCGTCGCTGTACTTGGCGACATAGGCCCAGTACGTGTTGCCGTCGTCGGCGTTCGCAACCAGCCAGGTCTTGCCGTGTCCACCCATGGTGGCCTCCTTGTGAGCCCCGAGGTGACGGGGCTCCTCGTGGGATGCGCGGGACTGCCGGGCTCCTCCGTCGCCGTCCACCGGACGGTGCCGTCCGGTGGCGGCGGCGGGAGCCGATTGCTCGGGCCGACCGGTCGTCGGTCGGCGGGGTTGCTAGGACAGGCCGGGCTGGGCGGTGATGAGGCCCATCAAGAAGGGGTAGGTCGCCGTCGACCGGCCCTTGAAGCTGGTCGACGAGCCCGACTTCTCGATGGTGTCCGACTCGTGCCCACCGCTGCCGCCGAAGCGGAACGGACCGATGCGGATCCCGGCGGACGCCTCGTACTTCGTGTACTGCTCGTTGTACGTGCTGGCGTCCATGGTGATCTCGTACGACGGCTGGTAGCCGGCGACGAGGCCGACGACCTGGAGCGGCAGCAGCCCGTCCTTCCCGAAGACCGGCGACGTCCCGCCCGTCGGCGTCCACGGGTTGTAGAAGTTGCCCTGGCCCCGCAGGGTCTTCATGTACCCGCCGTTGTACCAGGCCCCCGGCTGCACGGTGACGAGGGTGGTCGTGAGCTCGATCGTCGCCGCGACCGACTGGTCGGCCTCGTTGAGGCTCCAGTTGTCCCAGGACCCGCCGGCTTCGATGCCCCAGAAGAACCGGTCGAAGCTGGCGTTGGCGCCGGCCCACGACTTGGTGAAGTCGTAGCTGCCCTGGCTCTGCCCGAGCTTGATCGTGACGTGGTTGCCGCCGCCCTGGGAAAGGAGGTTGACCCAGTCCTGGCCGCTGGAGGTGCTCATCGAGAAGGCCGGTGCCGACACGAGCGTCCCGTCACCCTGGTTCACGGCGGTCCACCCGGGCGTGATCGTGGTGACCGATGCCGGCGGGGTGGCCGCCGCCAGGGCCTGGGTCAGCGTCGGGCTCTGCTGGCCGAATGCCTGGGCGTACGTGCGCTGGGCGATGGCCACGGCTTCGGAGTCCTTCTGGAGCGTCCCCGCCCACCCGCTCTGGGCGACCCAGTCCGTCCACACCGGAGCGGGAACGCCGGCGGGCAGGTTCGCGTTGGCCTGCGCCCACGCCTGGTTCCGGGCGATCGTGTCGTTCTGGAACTGGTTCTGGGCGGCTACCAGCAGGTTGTGGGCGTTGGTGACGGCCTGCTGGATGTCGGGCGGGATGGTCGGGTTCACGTGCTGGAGCACCTGCTGGTACGAGTTCAGCAGCGTGGCGCCCGAGGGGTCGTACTCACCCACGGCCGACCACTGCGGGACCGAGTTCATCAGGCTCAGTGCCGGGGCCGCGATCTGGCCGTTCGGGGCCGTCGGCCACCACCAGTCGAGGTAGGGGTAGATGAGCTGGAAGTCCTGGTTGCCGCCTCCCAGCACGCTGGAGAGGATCTGCTCGTACGTCTGGCCGAAGAGTTGCTCGTCGGTTGTCGTCATGGGTGCTCCCTTTCGTCGGTGCCGCGTTCTGGACAGCCGCCGTGGCGGTGCATCGGCCGGGTCGCCTCGGCCACCGTGGCTGCTCGCGCGCGCATCGGGCGACCTCCGCTTCGCCCCCTCTCGTGCGCCGGGTCCCTCCTTGCGCACCTGCTACGCCACGTTCACCGCTGTTCTCAATACGTAGGCCGAAATCGACGAGAAGTCAACAGCGGTTGATGCGGCAACGTCCGAAAATTACGACAAACGGGAACGATCGCCCGGGCCGGGCAGGCCTGCCACGTCGACGGCCGGTACGGCGCTCGAGGGTGGTCTCGGCGATGCGATGCAGCGCGCCGCCCGACGGTCGTGCTGGCGGCCTGGAATGCCACGCCGCCCGCAGGACGAACGGGCCTGGGCAAGGGGCCGGCGTCACCGGTCCCGTTCCCCGCCCTCGTCGGGAGGACCGTCGTCGTCGGCTTCGGGCCGGAGCGAACGCGCCGTCCGGCGGCACCGGCGCAGCACGTCGACGACCCGGGCGGGCGCCACGTCCGACAGGTCGGCCGAGGGCGTGACCACCACGTTGGCCCAGTGGCTCTCGCCGAGCCCCAGGCGACTCCAGACCCGGCGCACCACGGCCGCCCCGTCGGCCGGGGGCGCACCGACCGAGCCCGGCGAGACCATCCCGACGAGGAACCCGGTGCCCGCCTCGACGGCCTCGCCGAGCTCCTCCTCGACGACCGTCTCCAACCGCTCGTCACCGATCGCCAGGAAGCGGGCGCCGGCCCGACGGAGCATGGCGACCGGTGCGCCGTCGACGTCGCACCACACGCCGCCGTCGCCGCCGCAGGCCGCCAGCGCGGCGGCCAGCACCTGCTCGGCCGGGCCCGCCTCCGGGGCGGGCAGGCGGTCCCAGCCGCTGGCCGAGGCGACGGAGCCGCGGAGGACGTCGACCAGCAGGGGCTCGTCGAGCTGCACGAGCACCCGGGACGCCCGGGACAGCCGGCTCCGCACGTCGGCGGCGTGCTGCCCCAGTCCCTCGACCAGCGACTCGATGAGGTCCCGGGTCGCCCCCCGGTCGGCCAGGAACTTCTCCCCGCGGGGCAGCTCGACGGCCGCCGCCAGGCTCCACGGGCCCACCGCCTGGATCTTGACCGGCCCCGGGTGGGCGCCGCCCACGTCCTCGAGGACGTCGAGGTCGCGCTCCAGCGTCTCCCGTGCCCGCCGCTCGTCGCGGCTGGAGCGGGGCACGATCCGCCAGCGCCCGGCGAGCACGTCGGCGTGGAGACCGACGAGCATGGCGACCGTGCGCCCCACGGGGTCGGCGCCGGCGCCGCGTCCGGGCAGCTGTGGAAGGTGGGGGAGGTCGCCCAGCTCGCCGAAGACGATCCGGGCCGCCTCGACGGCATCGGTGCCGGGGAGGGGGCCGAGCCCGGTGGCGGCGCCCGGGGGCCACGGCACCGTCCATTCCCTCACGGGTCGAGGCTAGGAGACCGGTGCCGGACCCGGCTCCTCCTGCCGGACGGCGACGGGGCGGCACAGAAATCGCAGGCCGGGCCGGGCGAGCCGTTCGGCCGCGGCAGGCCCGACCCGTTTGACACCGGTCTCCCGGGCGGGCCGCACCGGCAGGGCGACGCCCGGGTGCCGACCGCCGGGCGCACGGCGGCGAGAATGGGCCGGTGGACGCGAACGTGATCCGCCGCCGGGTGGTGGTCGACGGCCGCGTCCAGGGCGTCTTCTTCCGCGACACGTGCCGCCGGGAGGCGGTCGCCGCCGGCGTGGCCGGGTGGGTACGCAACCTGGGCGACGGGCGGGTGGAGGTCGTGGCCGAGGGTGGGCCCGAGGCGGTCGAGCGCCTGGTGTCGTGGTGCCGCCACGGTCCGTCCGGGGCCGTCGTGACCGGCGTGCAGGTCGCCGAGGAGCGGGTGGAGGGCGTCCGCGGGTTCTCGGTCCGGTGATCCGGCACGGCGCCGGCATCGCCGTTAGCATCGCGGACGTGGAACGGCTGTCCGACGATGCCGTCGACGCTGCGGCGTCCGGCCTGGGCTGGGAGCGGAAGGGCGACCGCCTGGTCCGCATCGTGGAGCGCCAGGACTTCGGCCACGCCATGGAGTTCGTCAACACGGTCGCCCAGATGGCGGAGGCGGCCAACCACCATCCCGACATCACCATCCGGTGGAACATCGTCGAGCTGACGCTGTGGACGCACACGGCCGGCGGTGTCACCCAGGCCGACGTCGAGATGGCGGGGGCCATCGAAGGCCTCCTGGGCTGAGGTCGCCGTGCCCCTCGCACCGGGCGCGGCCGCGCCCGCGTTCAAGCTGCTCGACGCCGAGGGCACGCCGCGTTCGCTGGCCGAGTTGACGGCGGGCGGGCCCGCCCTCCTCGCCTTCTTCAAGACCAGCTGCCCCACCTGCCGCCTCGCCTTCCCGGTGATCGGCGAGCTCGAGCGCCGGTACGGCGACGCCGTGCCCGTCGTGGGCGTCACCCAGACCGACCTGGGCACCACGACGGCGTGGCTGGCCGAGCACGGCTTCGCCGGCCCCGTCCTGGACGACGAGCGGGGCCGGTTCCAGGTGTCGAACGCCTACGAGGTGCGCTCCGTCCCGACCCTTGTCCTGGTGCAGGACGGCCGCGTCGTCGCCACGAGCGAGGGCTGGGACCGCGACCGGATGAACCGCTGGGCCGCCGACCTCGGGGCGGCCACCGGGCGGGAGTCGCCGCCCGTGAGCGTGGAGGGCGACGGGCGGCCGGTCTACAAGCCGGGCTGAGGCTCGCGGAACCGCCGCTCGGTCTGAGCGGCTCGCCCCGCGGCGGCCCGGTTGGGCCGCTCGGTAGCCTGACCGGGCCGTGGGCGCCCCCACCCCTCTCGTCGCCGTCGCCGCCTACCACCTGGCGGCCGGGCGCGTCGTCGACTGGTCCCGGGGCGGGTACGCGGTGCCCGAGGGTTACGTGGCGTGCCTGCGTCGCGCCGGCGAGGAGCCTGTCCAACAGGCCTTGTTCGACGAGTTTGCTAGATTCGTGGGTGGTGGACACTGAACGTATCCGTCCGAGCGCGCGGCGCGCGGGACAAGTACCATTGCAGAGCATGGGCGCAGAAGGTCTGCCGGAGCGGCTCACGCGCCTGCCCGGAGTCTTGACCTGCGCCTCGAGGGTGACTTCCCCGTCGGAAACGGCGCAGGTCAAGACTCCGGGC
>DATLFN010000150.1 GCA_035540975.1 Acidimicrobiales bacterium | reverse complement strand
TTCCGCCGCAACGGCGCGGCGGCCGGTTCGAGGGGGCGGACGCTTCCCGGGGGGACCGGACAGGGGGCGGGACCGCCGAAAGGCGCCTCTCCGGAGGCGCCTTTCGGCGCGTCCGGAGGCGGACCGAAGCTCCCCGGCCGCCGTCAGCGGCGAACGGCCACGATCCAGTCCTCGTCCCGGCGGACGACCTCCCAGGCGGGAGCGATCGAGACCAGCTCGGCCAGCGGCCGGGACCGCTGCCAGAGGACGACGTCCACGCCGTACCGGTCCAGGCGCTCCTGCCAGCCCTCACGGCCGTCGAGGAGGGCGATGGAGTCGCGGATGAGCGGCGCCGGGTACATGTCGAAGCGGTCGTCGAAGAAGACCCGGCCGTCGGTGCCCCGCCGGGCGATGAGGTAGTTGCCCACGTAGTCCTGGGTGGCCACCCGGCGGCCCAGCAGGCCCTCCGACTCCATCCAGCGCACCTGGGCGACCGGGTACTTCTCCAGGTCGTAGGCGGGCCCCTGGAGGGCCGTGACGACCAGTACGACACCCACCGCCCCGAGGCCGGCGCCGGCGACGGCCGTGAGGCCGCTGCGGCCCTCGGCCCGCACCGTCCCGAGCCCGGAGAGCCCCCGGGCCAACACCGGGGCGAGCACGATGGTGGCCAGGGGGGAGTTGCGCACCGCGATGCACGCGGCCGCCCCGAAGACGACGGCGGGCAGGCCGTCCTCGAACGACCGGCGGCGCGAGCACAGCAGCAGGGCCAGCAGCAGCATCCCGAGAAGGGCCAGGTTCGGCGGCCTCGAGAAGTTCGGCGACCTCCACTCGGAGACGCGCGAGAGCAGGTCGTTCCGCGACAGCAGCTCGAGCGGGAACACCAGGAGCCGGGGGCCCAGCGGGTTCAGGGCCCCGAGCAGCGTGCCGACGCCGGCGAGGACCGCCAGCCGGGGAAGGTTGCCGGGCGGCGCGCCGTCGATCCTGCGCCCGACCAGGCGGGCGCCGAGGTAGACCAGCCCCAGCGGGAAGCTGCCGTGGACGTTCACCCACACCCACATCAGCGGCAGGACGAGCCATGGCGGCGCCTGGTCCCGCTCGGCCAGCAGGACGACGGCGGCCATGATCACCAGCGAGAAGAGCAGCGGGCGCTCGGTCCACGCGCTGGTCCCGACGACGAGCACGGGGGCGACGGCGAGGATGCGCCCGGCCAGCACCCCGGCCGGCCGCGTCAGGAGCCAGACGAGCGCGGCCAGGCCGCAGGTCAGGGCGGCCCGACCGAGCTGCACGCCGTTGCCGCCCGCGGCCCGCTCGGCCAGGGCCATGAGCGTCGAAGCCAGCCACGAGTACACGGTCCACGGCTCGCCCGCAGCCGTGAAGGAGAACGGGTCCGAACGGGGGATGCCGTCGTCGAGGATGAGCCGCCCGGTGGCGAGATGGGTCAGCGCCGAGTTGTCACCGAGGGGCCGCAGGCCGACGGCCAGCCCCCACAGGGCGACGGCGCCTCCGGCCAGCGCGGCGGCCGACGGGGGACGCAGTCGCGGGCTCAGAGGGCGTCGGCGATGTTGAAGAGGGCGGGCCCCAGGACCACCACGAAGAGCGACGGGAAGATGCAGAACACCATCGGGAACAGCATCTTCACCGGCGCCTTCTGGGCCCGCTCCTGGGCCAGCTGGCGCCGGCGCACCCGCATCTCCTCGGCCTGCTGGCGGAGGATGCGCCCGATCGAGATCCCGAAGGTGTCGGCCTGGAGGAGGGCCAGGACGAACGACTTGACCTCCTGCACCCCGATGCGGGTCTCCATGGCCCGGAGGGCCTCGGCCCGGCTCGAGCCGGCGCGCACCTCGCCGATCATCCGGGCGAACTCCTCGGACAGCGGCCCGGGGACCGACTGGACGGTGCGGTCCAGCGCCTGCTCGAACCCGAGCCCCGCCTCCACGCTGATGGTGAGGAGGTCCAGCACGTCGGGCAGTCTCATCTGGATCTCGTACTGGCGGTCGGCCACCTTCCGGTTCAGGGTGGCGTCGGGGCCGAGCACGAGCAGCAGGGCGAGGAAGAGGAACACCGCCAGCGGGGTCCGCCCCTCCAGCGGCAGCACGAAGAACGAGACGATGAAGGCCACGGGCACCAGGGCGATGGTGACCACCCGGACGGCGAGGAACCGGTCCAGGTCGTCGGCCCGGCTCTTGCCGGCGTGGTTCAGCTTCTCGGCGGACTTGGCGACGTAGTCGGCGGGTGTGAACCGGCGGCCGAGGCCGACCAGGCTCCGCATGAGGGGGGCGAGGACGCGGGTCTCGAAGCCGGCGGCCAGCTCCAGCTGGCGCGACGGGACGGCGGCGACGGCGTCGTAGTCCTCGAGCTGCTGGAGCGAGGAGCGGAAAGCCGCTCGCTCGGCCAGCTGGCCGGCGAGCGCCCAGAACACCAGGGTGAGAGCGCCGAAGACGGAGGCGATGGCGAGGATGAGCATGGGTCAGGTCTCGATCGTGATGATCTTCTTCATCCACGCGAACCCGGCCACGCCGACCACCAGCGCACCGACGACCATGAGCTTTCCGGCCGTGCGGTGGAACAGCGGGTCGAGGTACCCGGGATTGAGGACGTAGACCGCCAGGCCGATGGCGAGGGGCAGGATGCCGAGGACGATGGCGCTGATCTTGCCTTCGGCGGTGAGGGTGTTGATCTCCCGGCGCAGCCGCTCCCGGGCCACCATGGTCTCGCTGACCGTCTGGAGCAGCTCGGCCAGGTTGCCGCCGACCTCCCGCTGGATCCGGATGGCCATCACCGCCCAGTCGTAGTCGGCCGAGCCGACCCGGCGGGCCGAGTCGGCGAACGCCTGCTCCAGGGGCCGCCCCAGGCGCGCCTCGCTCAGCACCCTCCGCAGCTCCTTGGCCATGGGGTCGCCGACCTGGTCGGTCGTCGCCTCGGCGCCCTGGAGCAGGGAGTAGCCGGCCCGCAGGGTGCTGGCGAGGAGCTGGAGCATGTCGGGGAGCTGGGAGGTGAACGCCTTCTTCCGACGGGTGGCCAGGGCGTTCAGGACGGCGACGGGGACGAGGGCGGCGAGGAACACGGCGACGAACGCTCCGAACAGCCCGGCCAGGAACAGGCCGACCACACCGACGATCACCACCCCGACGCCGTAGAAGAACAGCGCCTCGGCGGGGCGGATGGGGAGATCGGCCTGCTCGAGCTTGGACTCGGCGATGTCCAACAGGCCGCGTTCCTTGGCCAGCCGGGCCGTGGCGTCCACCGCCCGTCTGACGAAGGCGGTCTGGGCCAGGTCCAACTCCGCCCCGCCCTCCGGCCCGCCGGTGTTGGGGCCGTACCCCCGCAGCGTCTCGTCGAGCCCCGACCGGTCGCGCTTGGCCAGGGCGACCACGCCGAGGACGACGAGGGCGGCGGCGACGAACGCCAGCACCACCACGAGGGTGATCCCGAAGGCGCTGCCGAGGAGGCCGGAGAACCGCGACGGCTGGACGACCTGCGGAGCGGTGGCCGTGCCCTCGGCGACGGCGCCGGCGTTGATCGGGCCCGCCGTCGTGCGGGCGCCGGCGGCGGCCAGGCTGATCTCGACCGAGCCGGTGGCGCTCGACGTGTAGGAGATCTCGTACTGGTTCTGGAGGGCGCTCTGGATGTTGCCGTACAGCGACGACAGCTGCCGGGGGTCGGTGGTCTCGACGTACTGGCCGCCGCTGGCGTTGGCGAAGCGGGTCAGCGAGGCGGAGTCGAACTCCCGGCCCGGGAGCCCGACGGCGAAGACGACGGCCTTGGCCGTCAGGATCGAGGCCTCGGCGGCGTCGGCGTTGCTCTGCGACACGGTGTCGGCGCCGTCGGAGAGCACGACCATGTTCGCCTGGAGGTCGGGCCGCTCGGACAGCAGGGTGGCGCCCAGGCGCACGCCGTCGAACAGCGCCGTCTCACCGGTGGCGACGAGCCCCTCGACGGCCGCGGTGAGGTGGTTCACGTCGTTGGTGAAGCCGCTGACCACACGGGGTTGGTCGGCGAAGGCCACGATGGCCACCTGGTCGTTGGCCGACTTCTGGGCGACGAACTGGCGGGCCGCCGCCTTGGCCTGCTCCATCCGGTTCTGGGCCCGCATCGACCCCGAGGTGTCGACCACCAGCACGATGCCGACCGGCGTGTCGGTCTGGCCGAGGGGGATGACCTCGAAGGCGGTGGGGGCGATGATCCTGCCGTTCTCCCGCAGGGCGAACTGGTCGAGACCGGGCGCCGGCCCCTGGACCAGGGCCGAGATGGTGATGGTGGGGAACTGGCTGGAGTCGACCTTGCGGATGATGATCGCGTCGGCTGCTCCGGCGCCGGACGCCCCGAGGACGACGGCGACGGCCGCCAGCACGAGGGCGGCGGCGACTCGCCTCATCGGTGGCCCACGCCCCGCCGGTCCATGCCCTGGTTGATGAACAGGCCGGCGGCCAGCTCGATGCCGACGTCGTGGAGGCGCTCGGCGAACTTGGGGCGGATGCCGGTGGGCCTCAGCTTGCCGAGGAAGCGCCCGCTGGGGTCGACGCCCATGCTCCAGTCGAACAGGAACACGTCCTGCATGATGATCACGTCGCCCTCCATGCCCTGGACCTCGGTCACGTGGGTGACGCGGCGCGTGCCGTCGCGCAGGCGGGTGAGGTGGACCACCAGGTCGAGGGCGGACGCCATCTGCTCCCGGATGGCCCGGATGGGCAGGTCGAAGCCGGCCATGAGGGTCATCGTCTCGATACGGGAGAGGGCATCGCGCGGGCTGTTGGCGTGGATGGTGGTGAGGGAGCCGTCGTGGCCGGTGTTCATGGCCTGGAGCATGTCGAGCGCCTCGCCCGACCGGCACTCGCCGACCACGATCCGGTCGGGCCGCATGCGCAGCGAGTTGCGGACCAGGTCCCGGATGGTGACCTCGCCCCGCCCCTCGATGTTGGGCGGGCGTGCCTCCATCGACAGGACGTGCTCCTGGCGGAGCTGGAGCTCCTTGGCGTCCTCCACGGTGACGATGCGCTCGTCGGAGGGGATGAAGCCGGACAGCACGTTCAGCAGCGTCGTCTTGCCGGTGCCGGTACCCCCGGACACCACGACGTTGAGCCGGCCCTTGACGCACGCCTCGAGGAAGCGCGCGACCTCGGGGTCCAGCGTCCCGAGCTCGATCAGGTCGTTCACCATCAGGGGGTCCTTGGCGAACTTCCGGATCGTCAGGAACGGGCCGCCGATGGCGAGCGGGTGGACGACGGCGTTCACCCGGGAGCCGTCGGGCAGGCGGGCGTCCACCATGGGCGTCGACTCGTCGATGCGGCGGCCCACCTGGCTCACGATCTTGTCGATGATCCGGCGCAGGTGGCCGACGTCCACGAAGGAGACGGGCACCTTGTGGATCTTGCCGAGGCGCTCCACGAAGATCTCCGTGGGGCCGTTCACCATGACCTCGGTGATGGCCGGGTCCTTCAGGTAGCGGTCGATGGGCCCGTAGCCGATCACGTCGTCGGTGACGTCGCGGACGAGCGCCTCGGTGTCGTTCAGCGACATGGGGACGGGCTCGGCGGCCAGGGCGCTGCGCAGCTCGTCCTCGACGCGCCGGCGCAGCTCCATCTCGCTCATGTGGCCGTCCGACATGAGGGGACCGAGCGTCTCGATGAGCTGGTGGTGCACCTTCAGGCGCAGCTCGTCGAGGGCGGCGTCCCGGCGCAGCGGCGCGGCCTGGGTCTCCTGGAGTCGCTTGTAGAGGGACACGCGGCTACCTCCGGCGTGACTTGTCGAGGTCCGGTGACAGGACCTCTGCGAACGCGGTGATGGTGCGGGCGAAACCCGAGCGCGGCGCGTTGGTGACGGCGGGGATGCCCTTGTTCACCGACTGCGGCACGATGATGTCGCTCGGCAGCAGCGCCTCGGCCCGCAGGTGGAGGGTCTTCTCCACCTCGGCGACGTCGAGGCCGACCTTGGCGTTGGCCCGGTTCAGGACGAGGCGCAGCTTGCTCGACGGGGTGCCGAGGAGCTTCAGCGTCTGGAGCCCGATCTTCATGTTCTTGATGCTGGGCACGTCCATCCCGGCGACCAGCACGAGGTCGTCGCTCTCCTCGATCAGGTGGAGGGCGACGTCGCTGAACTGGGTCGGCGTGTCGACGATCACGTAGCTGCAGAACGTGCGCAGCAGGTCGAGGATCGTGTGCATGTCGGCCGGGGTGACCTGGTCGCCGAACGCCGGCTCTCGGGGCGCCGGCAGCACGAGGACCCCGCCCGCGCCGGGCGACAGGAGGCTGCGCAGCAGGGGGGCGTCGAGGCGGTGCATGGCGGACACGGCGTCCACGATGGTGTGGTGCGGCGCCAGCTTGAGCATCACCGCCACGTCGCCGAACTGGAGGTCGGCGTCCACCAGGGCCACCGGCTCGGAGCTGCGCTGGGCCAGCACGACGGCGAGGTTGCAGGCGATGACGGATTTGCCGGACCCGCCCTTGGGCGAGAACACCGTGACCACCTTGCCGTGCACCCCGTCGTCGACGGCGTGGGCGGGAGGGAGGGCCACGAGCCGGGAGGCGATCTGATCGGCCGCCCGCTCGATGGCGGCCTCCAGGTCGCTCGGGTCGGAGTCGAAGGTGACCACGTCGCTCACGCCCGCCCGCATGGCCCGCTGGAGCAGCGAGGTGGTCAGCTCCTCGGCCACGAGGATGGCGGAGAGCGACGGCTGGGTGTGGACGAGCCGGAGCGCCTCCTCGAGCCGGGCCTGGTCGGCGAACTCGGGCCCGAGGACGACGACGGTGAGCCCGGTGCCGGCGCCGCCGACCTCGATCTCGCCGAGGGCCCGGAGGGCCTGGACGTTGGCCCGGCCGTCCAGAGCGCTGCGCAGCCGCGTCTGAAGTGCCGGCTCCAGGCCGACGGCGGCGACCCGGAGGCGGGGCCCGGTGACGGGTTCCACGGTGGTCACACGTCCCTCATCAGGGGGTGAGCTCGGCGGGGAACAGGTTGGCCGGGCCCACGGGAGCCACCGGCGCCGGCTGGTTGTCCGGCGGCACCAGCGTGAGGTAGAGGGTTCCGGCGGCGACGATCCGCGCTGCCGAGATCGGGGGCACCGCGAAGGTGATGAGGTTGCTGCCAGGGTTCACCGCCGCCGCCGTTTCGCCTGCCTCCGGAGCCGCCGACGTGCCGATGGCCAGGATGTTCACGTTCTGGTACAGGTACCGCTGGGCCCCGGTGGCCGGGTCGCTCACAAGGAGGTTCACCTTATCACCGGGCACGAGGAGCCCGGCCACGCCCTGGACCGTGCCGACCGAGACGGTGACGGCCACCTGACCTGCGGGAATGCGCTGCGAGAAGCTGACCTGGGCGACCTTGGGGTCGACGAACATGCCGTCCACCACGACCTGGCCGACCGACAGGGGCGCCAGGGCGACCTTGCCGCGGATGGTCGCCGTGTCGGTGATGGCTGTGGCCGGGCGGAACTCACGGGGGATCTCGTCGGAGCGGATCCGCTCCTCCTGGAGCGCCTGCTCCCCCGGCAGCCCCTTCTCGATGTTCGTGCGCACCACGAACACCCGGACCCGCTCGGCGTCGTCGTACGCCCGGTCCTGCACCGAGTTCAGATAGGCGTAGTTGGCGAAGGCGGCGATGGCGGCGACCACCACGGCTCCGGCAACGATCAGCGTTCGCTTCGCACCCACTCAGCAGTCCCCAATCCCGTCGGTCCTCGACGCCCCCGCCAGCTTCACCATGTATCGACAGCCCCCCGGCGAAAACAACCACTTTCTGCGAACAATCGCTCCGGTCCTACCGGATCCCGCCGATTGCATCCGAGAAGGGTGTCGATCACACTACCCTTGGTGACGGCGGGGATGGCGGGGGGCGGAGGTCGAGTGCTGACGAAGCGGTTCCGGAGACGGGTGGAGCG
>DATLFN010000149.1 GCA_035540975.1 Acidimicrobiales bacterium | reverse complement strand
GGGCCCCGGCAGGCGTCGTGGCCGGCGGCGGCGCGACGGGCGGTTGCCCCACCGGCTGGGTCGCGGCGGGGCGGGCGGGCGCGAAGGCGAAGCTCTGGCGGCCGATGGCGGCGTTCACGGACGCCACCAGGCCCGACGTGTCGCTCACCTGCTGGTCCAACGCAACCAGGCCCCATCGGGCACCTTCGCTGCGGAAGCCGAAGACGGCCGCCCACCGGTCGGCGAAGGAGCCGGTGCGGCCGTGGAGCGCGATGGTGGCGCCAACCAGGGCCTCGCCTGGCCGCAGCCCCGGCGTGAGCAGGCGCTCGTCGAACTGTGGCTCGTTCTCCAGTGCGGGGAGTAACACGCGGTAGAACCCGGCGGTGCGGCCCTCGGTCCTGCCGACCGACTCGGTGAAGCCGGCGCTCTTCGCCTCCAGCTGGTCGCCCAACTCGATCGCCGCAGCGAGGAAGCGGCGATCCCACGGGTCGCCGGGGTCGTAGTCGAGGGGCTTCGGCGACGTGGGGACGACGCCCAGCGAGGCGACCGCCACCTGCCGCAGGGCGGGGACGACCAACTCCCGGGCGGCGGAGCGCACGGCGACGCTGCCCTGGTAGGACGACGCCGACACGGCGAAGTCCCGGGAGATCTGGGCCACGCCGTCGACTATGAACTCGGAGCCGGCGCCCTCCACCACCACGGGCGCCTTCCCGCTGGTGACCAGCACGTCGGCGGCCACCAGGGAGATCCGAGTGCCGATCTCCACCTCGCTGCGTTCGCGGACCTCCAGGGTGCCGCCGTCGGCCAGGGAGATGGTGGCGGAACCGGCCAGCACCTTGACGTCGGTCCCGAAGTCCACCGTGACGGTGCCGTCGGCCAGGGCGAGGTCGTCGCCCGGCTCGGCGATCAGCACCCGGCTGCCCTCGGCGATCTCCACCGCTGCCTCGTTCGTCCCGACGTTCCCGTCCGAGCACCCCGCGGCCAGGGCGGCGATCACCGCGGTGACGAGCACGGCAGCGAGAAGAGGCCTCATCCTGCCTCTTCTCTCGGCACGTCGGGCAGGAAGATTGAGAGCTTGGAGCCTTTTCCCACCGCCGAGCGGCAGGTGAGCGCCCCGCCGTGGGCCTCCACCACCCGCCGGACGAACGCGAGCCCGAGCCCGAGACCCGCGTAGGGGGTCGTATCGGACGGATCGGCCTTGACGAACTCGGAGAAGACCTTCTCCTGCTCGTCCTCGGTCATCCCGATCCCGTGATCGAGCACGCCGATCTCCACTCCGCCCTCCACCGCCTCCACCGTCACCGACACCACCCCTCCGGCGGGCGAGAACTTCACGGCGTTGTCGAGCAGCTCGTCGAGGCACTTCACCAGCCGGCGCCGGTCGGCGAACACCGGCGGCACGGGCCGGCGGGTCCGCACCCGGCGGATGGTGTGCCCCGGCGCCCTGGCCTGCCACCGCCGGACCACCTCCTCCACCAGGGGCTTGGGGTCGAGCGCCTCCCTGCGCAGCGACACGCGGCCGGCCCCGGCGGCGGCGAAGAACTCGAGCATCTCCACGATGCGCAGGAGCACCTTCGACTGGGCGAGCATCTCCTGGTGCATCTCCCGGGCCTGGTCGGAGGGCACCTCCCGGCGAGTGAGGATCTCGGCGTAGCCCATCATCGGGACGAGCGGGTGGCGCAGCTCGTGGCCCACCCTCGTGAGGAACTGGGTCTTCATCTGCTCGACCTCCCGCTCGCGCGTCAGGTCGGCGAGGACGAGCACCCGGCCGCCCGAGTCGCTCCCGGGGCCGTGGAGCACCCCGACCGACACCGCCACCGGGACCGGCCGGCCGCCATTCCTGGTCACCCACCCCAGGGTGCTGGAGCGGCCCGGCGGTGTGGCCGTCGCCGCGAAGGCCGTACCGTCGTCGCCGACCAGTCGGATGATCTCGGCGAAGGGGCGACCGATGGCGTCGGAGTGATGGACGCCGATGAGCTGCTCGGCGGCGCGGTTGAAGTCGGTGACGAGCCCGTCGCCGTCGACGGCCACCAGGGCCTCGCCCATCCCGGCGACCACCGCTTCCAGCCGGCCCCGGAGCCGGATCTCCGCGGCTGTCTTGTCCTGCACCGACTCCGCCATCGAGTCGAAGGCGCGGCTCAGCACGCCGACCTCGTCGTCGCTGCGGACACCAGAGCGCACGTCGAAGTTGCCGCCCTCGATCGCCTCGGCCGCCGTGCGCAGCCGCGACAGGCCCGCTCCGATGCGGGCACCCACCAGCGAGGCGAAGAGGAGGGCCAGCATGGCGCCGCCCAGGGCGACCAGGAAGAGGTTGCGGAACAGCTCGTCGCGGGTGCGGTTGACCAGCGTGGTCGGCGTGGAGGCGACCAGGGCCAGCGCCGGCGTGCCGTCGTTGGCGAGCACGGGCGTCACTGCCACGAAGCGGTCCTCCACCAGCCCCGACGACGCCCGGCCGTCGACCAGGGCGGCCCGCACCATGGCCGACGTGCCCGGTCCCGGAGGCTGGACGCCGTGGGTCGCCACCGGGCCCGAGTTGGCGAACATCGCCAGCGAGAGGTCGCCGTCGTCCTGGGCCCGGAGCGCAAGGTAGTTGTCGTCCAGGGCCCTGAGCGCGACCACCACACCTTCGATTCCCTCGAGCTGCTCGTCGCCCGGATCGAGCTCCACGTGGTAGGCGCCGACGGTGACCGCCTGGTCCCCGATGAGGTCGACCGACCCTCGCTCGCCTCCCTTCTGGATGACCTCGGCGACGACCGACGACCCGGCCAGCTCCAGCGCCTTCTCCGGCGAGGAGATGTTCCCGAACACGCCCTGCACGGCGCCGGTCGGCCCGACGTAGACGAAGGAGACCTCGCTGAAGAACCGCTCGGAGAGATCGGCGAGGTTGCGGGACATCAGGTCGCTGGCCTCCGTGGCCCGAGCCGCGGCCAGAACCCTGGCCGGGTCGACGGTCACGGCGACTGCGACAATCTTGGCGTACTTCAGGTATTCGAGGTGGCTGAACCGGGCTGCCGTGGCCTCGGTGGCCGCCCGGCCTTCCAGGCGCTGGACGGCGCTGTCCTCGACGGTGTTGACCAGCACGGCGGAGACGGCGACCCCGAGCACGAGGACGACGATCAGCAGCGTCGTGGCGGCGGTGGCCGCGAAGCGGGCGGCGATCGACCGGCGGCTCGCGGCGAGCACCGACCCGCCCAGGGCGATGCCGCCGGCGGTGAGAAGGACCCGGGCGGCCGTCCCCGAGGTGTCGGCGTCGACGACGGTCGCCGCCCCGACGAGGGCGGCCGAGGCCACGAGGAGCCCGCTGGCGAGGCGACCGGCGGCCCAGCCCCGGACGACCCCGACGACCATGGCGGCGACGCCTGCCGCACGCAGGCCGACGACCAGCGGCGCTCCCCCGTCGTCCACCAGCGCCGAGCCGTGGAGGAAGGCGGACGCGGCGAAGGAGGCGAAGCCGATGGCGAGCGCGGTGGTGCCGATGGTCTCGCGGCTCAGGAGCGCGCTGCGCAGCGCCACGACAGCCAGCCCGGAGGCGGCCGCGAGGAAGAGCACGAACTCGGCGGCGAATTGGAACTGAGCGCTCGAAGCGGACATCCGGGGTTACTTATCGACAGCCGCGGCGTCGCTGTGAGGCGTACGGGCGATCGGGATCCGCAGAGCGTACCGGTCGCCCGCCGCCGGGCTTCGGGGACTCCTCGATCGCTACCCGACGGTCCCCGCCGGGCCCTTCCCCAGGGCACTGACGTCGCCGCCGAGGCGGGCCATGACGGCCAGCGCCTCGTCGAGGGTCGCCACCTTCATGATGTCCAGGTACGCGCCGGCGTGGGCCACCGCCTCGTCGTACTCGCCCACCGGGACGAGGAAGACGTCGGCGCCGGCCGCTCGCACCGCAGCGGTCTTCTGGACCACGCCCCCGACGTTCCCGACGGAACCGTCCAACTCGATGGTGCCGGTCGCCGCCACCTTCTTGCCGCCCGTGAGCTCCCCGACGCTCAGGTGGTCGATCACGCCGAGGGTGAAGGCCAGGCCGGCAGAGGGGCCGCCGATGGTCCCCGAGTCGATGACCACCTCGAACGGGTAGTCGAACTTCTGCTCCTTGGTGCGCAGGACAACCCCCAAGAAACCGTCGGAGGTGCCGTCCCGTGCGGCCAGGACGATCTCTTCGACCCGGACCTCACCGTTCACACCGGTGACGTCGAGACGCACCGTCTCGCCCGCCTTGTGCGACCGGATGGCGGCCACCACCTCCTGCGACAGGGTGGTGGGCCGCCCGTCGACGCCGACGACGACCTCGCCCTGGGCGAGCCGGCCGTCGGCCGGTGAACCCTTCTCGATCTGGACGAGCAGGGCGCCCTTGCCCTGCTCGGGGACCTGGTAGCCCAGCCGGCGCAAGGCGACGACGACGGCCGCCTGCTTGGAGTCGTCCATCAGCTGGAGGTTCTGCTTGGTGAAGTCGTCCCGCTGCGTCGTGCCCAGCACCTGGTCCTCGGGGAGGACGTCGATCTCGGTGTCGAGCCATCCCCGCAACGCCTGGAGGGCGTTCACCTGGGACAACGACACCGTGCTCAGCAGCACCCGGCCCTCGGGGGGGAACTCACGGTCGTCCGGTACCCGGATTAGGTCGTTGACCTGGCGGGCGTCACCCGGGGAGAGCGCGTAGTACGGGAGGTTGAGCTGGGCGGCACCGAGCAGGAGCAGCACGGCGACCACCCCGGGGACGGCCCAGCGCGCCCAGCGCCGCGGGCGCGGCTCCGGTTGCGGCTGCCAGGAGAGCGGCGCCTGCGGCACTACCATCGGATCGATCGTGTCCATGTATTTCGCTTCTCAGGCACAGCCTGCCATGGAACGGGAACCAATCCGCCGCGAGCGAGACCGCCGGCAGTGACCAACCCCCGGGACGCCGGCCCCCATTCCCGCGAGGGCGCCCCGGCGCCGGGGACGGGGAGCCCGGCGGGCGAGGCGGCTTTGCCCGACAAGCCGATCCTGGAGTGGACCGAGGAGGACTGGGCGCGCTGGATCGCCGGCCCGGCGCCGGCATCCCCGCCCCCGCCCGGTCCGTCGCCGCCGACGCCGTCGCCGTCGAGGTCGCCGGAGGACGACCTCCGGCCCGAGCCCGAGCCCTCGGCGGAGGAGGAGCCGGAGATCTGGGTGGAGCTGGACACCACCAGCGAGATGGACGTCTGGGCCGAGCTGGGAGCCGACGCCGACGACGAGGCGGCGGCGGCGGCAGCAGCACCGGCCACGACCGCAGGCCCGCCGGCGGGTGTCGAGAGCGAGGACCCCGAGCCGGCCGAGGCCGGGCGTGTCGCCTCCGCGGTCGCCGCCACCGGACCGGTGGCCGCCGTAGACGTGGAAGACGGGACGTCGCTCGGGACGACCACCGAGGAGCGGGACGCGTGGGCCCCCGATATGCCGGCGGCCCCCGGGACCACGGCGCAGGGACGCTCCGGGCCCGCCGTGGCCGAGGTGGACGAGCCGCTGGCGGTGGCCGCCGAGGTGGACGAGCCGCTGGTGGTGGCCGCCGAGGACGCCGGCGAGGTGGACGAGCCGCTGGCGGTGGCCGCCGAGGACGCCGGCGAGCCGTCCACCGTCAGCGCCGAGGACGCCGTCGAGTCGATCGCCGTGGTGGCGGACGAGGCGCCGTCCGCCGTGGCTGCGGAGGCGGGCGCGGGGGCCGCGGCGGACGAGCCGCTGCTTCCCGGCGTGGTCGCCGCCGAGGACGCCGCGGACGCCGAGGACGCGGGCGGGGCGGCGACGGTGGCCGGCCGAGAACCGGTCGTCGAACCCGTCGCACCGGACGAGGAGCCCGCCCGACCGGCGGAGCGGGCGGAGCGGGAGTGGTGGGAGGCGGTCCCGGCGCCCCTGCCGCCGCCGTCGCGACCGAGCGCGGTCGACGGGCGCGGCGATGCAGGGCCCGTCGCGCCGACCCCCACGCGGGCGCTGAGGGAGCTGGCGGACGTGCCGCCCGCCGCGCCGCACCCGGTCCTCCCACCCCCGGCGCGGCGGGCGGCACGTCCGCCAGCTCCCTCAGCGCCCGCGTGGGGG
>DATLFN010000148.1 GCA_035540975.1 Acidimicrobiales bacterium | reverse complement strand
CCCGAGCTGCGCCTCCGCCTCCCCCGGCTGCTGCCCGGCCTCGTCATCTGCGGGGTGGGGCTGGCCCTGATGGTGCTCGCCGACCTGGGGCTGGGTCCGTGGGAGGCCCTCCACCAGGGCCTGTCCGAGCGGACCGGTGTGCCCATCGGGACGGTCGGCATCCTCGTCGGCTTCGTGGTGCTGGCCGGCTGGGTCCCGCTGCGCCAGCGCCTCGGCGTGGGGACCCTGTGCAACGTCGTCCTCATCGGTCTCGTCATCGACGCCGTGCTCGCCGTGGCCCCCCAGCCGCAGGGGCTGGCGGCCCGCACGGCGTGCCTGGTCGGGGGCATCGCCGGCATGGCCGTCGGGTCCGGCCTCTACATCGGCGCCGGGCTCGGCCCCGGCCCGCGGGACGGTCTGATGACGGGGCTGGCCGCCCGGGGACACTCCGTGCGCCGGGCCCGCACCGTCGTCGAGGCGACCGCCCTCGCCGTCGGGTGGGCGCTGGGCGGCACCGTCGGCGTCGGCACCCTGGCCTTCGCCTTCGCCATCGGGCCGCTCGTCCAGGCCTCCCTCGCCCGCCTGAGCGTGCCCGCGCCGGCCAGCTAGATCCTTGACCTCATTTCGTCCGCTTCGCTACTCCATTCAGTGGAGTTGGATCGTGCTCCGCCCTGTCCCTTGGCGGTGTCCGCGCAGCCGGAGAGGCCCCGCGTCAGCGGGCGGTGGCCCGCCTGCGCAGGTCGGCCAGGGCCTCGGGGTACGGGGCGCGGGCGACGCCCTCCTCGGTGATGACGGCGGTCACCAGGGCGGCGGGGGTGACGTCGAAGGCGAGGTTCTCGGCCTCCACGCCCTCGGGGGCGACGCGCTGGCCGGCCAGCTCGGTGACCTCGCTGGCGCCCCGGCGCTCGATGGGGATGTCGGCGCCGGTGGCGCAGTGCAGGTCGATCGTCGACGTGGGGGCGGCCACCAGGAAGGGCACGCCGTGGTGGGCGGCCAGGACGGCCAGCGGGTAGGTGCCCACCTTGTTGGCCACGTCGCCGTTGGCCGCCACCCGGTCGGCGCCCACCACGACGGCGTCCACCCGGCCCTCGGCCAGCAGGGAGCCGGCGCGGGCGTCGGGGATGACGGTCACGGGGATGCCCAGGCGCTGGAGCTCCCACGCCGTGATGCGGGCGCCCTGGAGCAGCGGCCGGGTCTCGTCCACCCAGACGTGACCGACGGAAGCCGAGCGGATCACGCCCACGGCGGTGCCGAAGCCGGCGCAGGCCAGGGCGCCGGCGTTGCAGTGGGTGAGCACCTGGGCGCCGTCGGGGATCAGTTCGGCGCCGAAGGCGCCCAGCCGGCGGTTGCGGGCCACGTCCTCGGCGGCGATGGCCAGCGCCTCGGCCACCGGGTCGGCCGCCGCCCGCGCCCGGGCCACGCCCCACGCCAGGTTCACCGCCGTGGGGCGGGTGGCCACCAGGGCGGCGGCGGCCCGGTCGAGGTCCTCCCCCCGCTTGGCGGCCAGGGCGACGCCCATGGCGCCCGCCACGCCCAGGGCGGGGGCGCCCCGCACGGCGAGGGTGCGGATCGCCTCGCACACCTCGTCCACCGTGGTGGCGTCGACCAGGGCCAGCTCCGCGGGCAGGCGGCGCTGGTCGACCATGCGGACGACACCGTCGCGCCACTCGATGGTGGGCGGGATGGGGTCGCGTTCGGTCACCGGAGCGCCTCGACGGTCTCCCGCACCGCCGTCCCGACGCCTCCCGGCCCGCGGTATGCGGCCGAGCCGAGGAGCAGGAGCAGGCCGGTGCCGCCGGCCCGGTCGGCCTGGTCCCGGGCGTTGTCGGGCCCGATGCCACCGCCCAGGACGGCCACCGGGGCGGCCACCCCGTCCAGCGGGCGGCGCACGGCCGCCAGCTGGGCGTCGACCTCCTCGTCGGTGTCGAACAGCTTCCCGCCGAAGGCGCCCACGAGGACGTAGTCGGCGCCGGCCAGCCGGGTGAGCCCGGCCAGGACGGACGAGGCGACGCCGAACCGCTCGTTGCGCACCCACGGCCCGGATCCCACCCGGTGGGCCAGGATGGGCACGCCCAGACCGGCGTCGCGCAGCGCGCGGACGGTGTCCAAGCCGGCGGCGAAGGCGTTGATCATCACGCCGGTGGCGCCCAGGTCGACCACCCGCCGCGCCCGGTCCACCAGCCCCTCCACGGGGCCGGTCACGTTGACGCAGTAGACGACCCCGGGCGGGACGGCGGCGGCGACGGCCTTGACGCGGTCCTCCAGCGGGCACCACTCGGGGTCGCCCATGAGCTCGTCGTCCTTGACCAGCCGGGCCCCGCCCGCGGCGACGGCGGCGGCCACGTCGGCGACCTCGGGCGGCCGCAGCCCGAGCGACGGCTTCACGATGGCGCCCACGCCCACGTCGGCGGGTGCCGGGAAGGCGGGTCCGGGCAGCATCCCGGGCGGCAGGACGAGGTCGACCAGCCGCACCCGGGTGAACGACCGGTCCTCCATGCCCTCACCGGCCACCACCGACGAGACCAGCATGGGGAGGTTGCGGCCCCAGTTGGCGGCCGGGAACTCGAGCACCGCCCGTCCCCCGGTCTCCTCCACGACCCGGCCCCGGACGAAGCCGGGCCCCGTGGGCATGCCGAGGGACGCCTCGAGGGCGAGGGCGTCGGCCCGCCCCACCGGCTCCAGCTCGTAGGTGGCGCGGATCGTGCCGGTCACGGCCGGTGAGCCGGCGGCGGTGCTAGGAGGCTGGTGTCGAACCCGGCTCCTCCTGCCGGACGGTGACGGGGCGGCCGAGAAACCGCTGGTCAGGCCACCCGAGCCGTTCGGCCGCGTCAGCGGCCGACCCGTTTGACACCGGTCTCCTAGGTGCCGACGGTCCAGGAGGAGAGGTACTCCTCCTGCTCGGGGGTGAGCCGGTCGATGCCCACGCCCATGGTCTCGAGCTTGAGGCGGGCGATCTCGGCGTCGATCTCGGCCGGCACGTCGTAGACCCGCGTCTCGAGGGTCGACCGGTTCTGCACGACCCACTCGGCGGCCAGCGCCTGGTTGGCGAAGCTCATGTCCATGACGGCCGCCGGATGGCCCTCGGCCGCGCCGAGGTTCACCAGCCGGCCCTCCGCGATCACCAGCACACGGCGGTCGCCCTCGAGGGCGAACTCCTCGACCGACGGGCGCACGGCCCGCCGGGAGCCGGCCATCTCGGCCAGCGCCTTGAGGTCGATCTCGATGTCGAAGTGCCCCGAGTTGGCGAGGATGGCCCCGTCGCGCATGGCGGCGAAGTGCTCGCGGCGCAGGACGTCCCGGTTCCCGGTGACGGTGATGAAGATGTCGCCCTCGGCGGCCGCCTCCTCCATCGTCACGACCCGGAAGCCGTCCATGACGGCCTCCAGGGCGCGCAGCGGGTTGATCTCGGTGACGTAGACCTGGGCGCCCATGCCCCGGGCCCGGCTGGCCACGCCCTTGCCGCAGAAGCCGTATCCGGCGACGACGATGACCTTGCCGGCCAGCAGCACGTTCGTGGCCCGGATGACCCCGTCCAGGGTGGACTGCCCGGTGCCGTAGCGGTTGTCGAACATGTGCTTGGTGTCGGCGTCGTTGACGGCCACGATGGGGAAGCGCAGGGCGCCGTCGGCCTCCATGGCCCGCAGGCGGATGACCCCGGTGGTGGTCTCCTCGGTGCCGGCCAGGACCTCGCCCACCTGCTCGGGCCGGTGCTGGTGGAGCCGCGACACCAGGTCGCAGCCGTCGTCCATGGTCAGCTGGGGGTGGGCGTCCAGCACGGCGTCGATGTGGCGGAAGTAGGTCTCGGTGTCCTCGCCCTTGATGGCGTGGACCTCGATCCCCTCGTCCCGCACCAGGGCGGCGGTGACGTCGTCCTGGGTGGAGAGGGGGTTGGAGGCGCACACGTTGACCGTCGCCCCGCCTGCCTTGAGCGTGCGGAGCAGGCTGGCCGTCTCGGTGGTGACGTGGAGGCAGGCGGCGACCGTCACCCCTTCCAGCGGGCGCTCCTTGGCGAAGCGCTCCCGGATGGAGCCGAGGACCGGCATGTGGGTCTCGGCCCAGTCGATGCGCTGGCGGCCGAGGTCGGCGAGGCCCGGATCTGCGATGTCGGACATGGGTGTTCGATCAGCCTTCCTGGAGCTCGTGCTTGAGCTCGTCGATGATCGGGACGGGCCCGGGGTCGATGCCCTCGTTGCCCGCCATGTGCAGGGCCACGAAGTCGCCCACCAGCACCAGGTCCAGCAGCTGGGCGAGGTCGCCGTCGCCCTCGGCCTGGACCTCCTCGATGCCGGCCACCGCCTCCCGCACCAGGTCGCCGACCAGGTCGAACCGGCGGCTGACCTGGGGGTGCTCGCTGTCGTGGCGGAGGTTGACGATGGTGACCAGCTGGCGGGTGACGTCGCCGTGCTGGCCCCAGCCCTGGAGCTCGTTGTGGCACAGCTCGGGGTACACGGCCCAGAACGCCGGGGCCTTGGCGATCTCGTTGACCTGGGTCTTCCACCGCTGCGCGGCGGCGTTGCCCATGGCGCCCGACGAGTGCATGAGGGGGATGGTGCGGCCGATGCGGCGAGCGATCTCGGCGGACGGCCCGCCCCCGGCGACCAGCTGGTCGCGGCGGCGCTTGAGCTGCTCGACGGCCAGGTCGATCCACTGCACGGCGCCCGGGAAGAGCCCCACCTCCTCGAGCATGACGAGGGGCGGTATGGCCATGGCGCCGATGGCGGTGCGGGGCTGCGGCAGGTCGGCGGGCACGTTGACGACCGGGGAGCCCCACGACGTGGCCAGCTTCTCCAGCTGCCCTCCGCTGGTGACGGCCACCACCCGGGCGCCCTGCACGGCCGCCTCCCCGGCGGCCTCGACCGTCTCCTCGGTGTCGCCGGAGAAGGAGATGGCGAACACCAGCGAGCCCTCGCCGACGAAGGCGGGGAGGGTGTAGGACTTCACGACGACCACCGGTACGGCCATGAACGGCCCGGCGGTGGCGAGCAGGATGTCGCCGGCGATGCCGCTGCCGCCCATCCCGAGGACGACGACGTTCTCGATCTCGTCGCGGTCGGGCAGGCCGTCGACGGACGCCGCCGCCTCGGCCGCCCGCTCCACCTGCTCGGGCAGGCCCATGGTGGCCGGCCAGATGCCCTGGGTGTCGAGGAAGCCGGGCGCCGCGCCCCCCGGTGGGCTCACTCGTCCGCCTCGAAGGTGGGACGGATGCCCTCGGCCTCGGCCTTGGCCGACAGCCGGGCGTGCTCGTCGTCGCCCACCGTCTCGGCCTCGTCGATCAGCATGATGGGGATGTCGTCGCGGATGGCGTAGCGGCGCCTGAGGCGGGGGTTGTAGAGCGACTGCTCGTCCGGGAAGTACAGGAGCGGCCCCTTGTCCTCGGGGCAGGCCAGGATGTCCAGCAGCTGGGGGTCGAGCGCCACCGATCAGCTCCCCGACCCGGACCCGAGGAGCGCACGGACCTCGGCCACGTGGGCGTCGCACTCCTCGCGGGTGGGCGCCTCCAGGTTGAGGCGCAGCAGGGGCTCGGTGTTGGACGGGCGCAGGTTGAACCACCAGTCGCCGTGGTCGACGGTGAGCCCGTCGGTGCGGTCGAGCTCGGCTCCCTCGGACGCCTCGGCCACCCCGTCGATCACGGCAGCCGGGTCGTCGTCGACCTTGGTGTTGATCTCCCCCGACGCCGCGTAGCGCTCGAAGGGGCGGCGCAGCTCGGACAGCGGGAGGTCGGCCTTGCCCATGAGCTCGAGCACGACGACGGCCGCGATCAGCCCCGAGTCGGCCCGGTAGTTGTCCCGGAAGTAGTAGTGGCCGGAGTGCTCGCCGCCGAAGACGGCGTCGGTTTCGGCCATGACGGCCTTGATGAAGGAGTGCCCGACCCGGGTGCGGACGGGCCTGCCGCCGTTCTCCTCGATGACCTCGGGCACGGCCTTGGAGCAGATCAGGTTGTAGATGATCGCCGCCCCGGGGTGCTTCTCCAGCATGGCCTTCGCCACCATCGCGGTGGTGGTCGAGCCCGAGACCGGCTCGGCCTTCTCGTCGACCAGGAACATGCGGTCGGCGTCGCCGTCGAAGGCGATGCCCACGTCCGCCCCCGAGTCCAGCACCCGGGCCTGGAGGTCCTTCAGGTTCTCGGGCTGGATCGGGTCGGGGGGGTGGTTCGGGAACGTGCCGTCCAGCTCGGCGTAGAGCATCTCGAGGTCGTACGGGAGGCCCTCGAAGACCCGGGGGACGACCAGCCCGCCCATGCCGTTCCCCGTGTCGGCGACCACCTTCAGGGGCCGGAGGTTCTCGATGTCGACGAAGCCGCGGACGTGCTCGGCGTACTCGCCGATGAGCTCCTGCGAGCTGACGGAGCCGGTGCGGCCGGCCGGGGCCGGCGGGTCGGCGGCCAGCTCCTTGATCCGGGCCAGCCCGGTGTCCTGGCCGACCGGCCTGGCGCCGGCCAGGCACAGCTTCACGCCGTTGTACTGCGCCGGGTTGTGGGAGGCGGTGAACATGGCGCCGGGGGCGTCGAGGCGGCCGGCGGCGAAGTACAAGAGGTCGGTGGAGGCGAGGCCGAGGTCGACGACGTCCACGCCCTGGGACGTGACGCCCTCGGCGAAGGCCCTGGAGAGCTCCTCGCCCGAGCTGCGCATGTCGCGGGCGACGAGGACGGTGGGGCTCCCGGCGAAGGAGGCGAAGGCGGCACCGATGCGGCGGCAGGTGTCGGCGTCGAGCTCGTCGGGGACGACCCCGCGGACGTCGTAGGCCTTGAAGATCCGGTCGAGTGAGGGCATTCGGGTGCGAGCCTAGTGCCGGCCCCGCCTCCGCCATAGTGAGGCGTCGCGTCGGCCATAGTGGGGTCGTGCGCCACGCGACGTCCCCGGAGGGCCTGCGAGTGAACTACCTGCTCGGAAGAGGCGACGCCGGTCTGCCACCGAACAAGCCGCAATCCAGTTCTCGCAACGGCTCTCCGCGACGAGCAGGCAGACCGGCGTCGCCTCTTCACTCCCGTAGTTCACTCGCAGTCCCTCACCGATGATCTCGGTCGTCATGCCGGCGTTCAACGAGGCCGACTTCCTCGAGCCGGCCGTGCGCGAGGTCGTGGACGGACTGTCGGCCCGTGGCCTCGACGGCGAAGTGGTCGTCGTCGAGAACGGGTCCACCGACGCCACCGCCGAGATCGCCCGGGGGCTGGCCGGCTCGGTGCCGGGCGTGCGGGCGGTGACGCTGCCCAGGCCCGACTACGGGGCGGCTCTCCGTGCCGGGTTCCTGGCCGCCCGGGGCGACGTCGTCGCCAACGTCGACGTCGACTACTACGACCTCGACTTCGTCGAGGCCACGGCGGCCATGCTCACCGCCGAGGGCGGCCCCGACGTGGTGGTCGGCAGCAAACGGGCCGCGGGAGCGGACGACCAGCGCTCGGCGCTGCGCCGGCTGATCACGTCGCTGTTCGCCCTCGTCCTCCGCCGTGGCTTCGGCCTGCGGGTGTCGGACACCCACGGCATGAAGGCGATGAAGCGGGCCACCGTGCTGCCCGTGGTCGAGCGGTGCAGGTTGGGGACCGACCTGTTCGACACCGAGCTGGTGCTACGGGCCGAACGGGCCGGGCTCGGCGTGACCGAGGTCCCCGTCACGGTCCGGGAATCGAGGCCGTCGCGCACCTCCATCCTGCGGCGCGGCCTGCGCACGGTACGAGGGCTCGTGGTGCTCCGGCTCGCCCTGCGCGCCGACCGGGTCTGACACCGGCACCCGGCCGCCGTCCGACCCCGCCTCCTCCGGCGCCGGGCCCTCTCCGGCCAGAAGGGTGGGGCCGCCGGCGTCGTCGACCTCGCCGGTCTCGTCCTCGGCCGGCCACGTGCGGCGCCGGTCGAGCACGATCAGGCCCGCCAGCGCCCCGAACCCGAGGACGGTGAGGAGACGGCCGAGGTGGTCGACCGGGGTGTTGCCGTAATGAAGCTCCACGTGCCGCTCGGTGGGGACGACGACCATCAGGTTGGGGCTCACCCGCCAGGGCCCCTCGCCTCCCGACACCTTCCAGTTGGGGTAATAGGAGGCCTTGACCAGCACGGGCGAGCCGGGGCGGTCCACGTCGAACGAGATGCGGTCGTCACCCGTCTCGATGTCCGAGACGGCCACGGGCGTCACCGGCGACGCCGGCGCCGCCACCGAGGCGTCCCGCACGCGGGGCCAGTCCTCGGGGCCGTCGGCCGCCAGGTGGACCCCCCAGCGGCTCGGGTCCATGTACCAGTCCACCGACTGCCCGAGCCACGCCTTCTCGCCCTTGCCGACGCCGGTCATCACTGCCGGCTCGTTCTCGAGGGGCACGACCAGGTCGGAGCGGGCCACCTCGTACACCTCCCACCGGCGCTCGCCGGGACCGGTCGGGTAGTTGACGGCGAAGGGACCGGCGCTGGCGACCAGGCGCAGGTCGGGGTGGGCGGCGGCGGCCGCCCGCGCCTCGGGGCTGAAGGCCATGTAGTAGCGGCTGCCGAGGAGCTGGAGGTGGCGGACGCCGAGGTCGAGGTCGAAGTCGGAGTACGGGAGGTCGCGCTGCGGCCGCGACGCCTTGCGGGACAGCTCGGACGCGGAGAGGAAGTGGTACGGCGTGGTCGCCGACGACTCGAAGTAGAGGCCCTCCATGGACCCGATGCAGCCGTCGGTCCAGTACGGGAGCAGCATGAGCGCGAGCGGGGTGCCCAGCTGGTCGAGCTCGGGCTCGTACTCCCAGTGGGCCCGGCCGCACCCGACCGAGCGGCCCACCTCCTTCATGGTGTCGATGACGGCCTGGTGCTCGGGCCAGGCGTCCTTGCGCTCGTAGCCGCTGTAGTTCCACCGGGCCCAGGCGGGGACGAAGCTCCGCTCCTCCGTCTTGATCGGGAAGGAGTCGAGCACCGGCAGCTGCAGGGGGAGGGCGACGTAGATCAGCGTGACGGCGGCGCCGATCAGCGGGCCCGCCACGGGTGCCACCCGCTCGGCGGCGGCGCGGCGCTGCCTCCCGGCCAGCCACACGGCGGCACGGACCACCCAGAAGGCGGCCAGGCCGGCGAGCAGGTACAGGCACAGGAACCAGAAGGGGATGAGCCGGGGGTTCCAGATCTTGCCCTGGGGCGCCAGGCGGAAGGCGAGGGCCGACAGGCCGGCCATCGCCGTGAGGAACGTGCCCACCCGGTGGCCCCGGAGGATCGAGACGACGGCGCCGATGCCGGCGAGCAGCACCAGGTACCGCAGGTCGTGCGGCAGGAGGTTCTCGCGGTACTTGGTGATCTTCTCGTAGCCCATGTCGTTGGTGAGCGGGAGGCGGACCACGAAGGGCAGGGCCCAGAAGGCCGCCAGCAACCCGGCCAGGCCACCCACCACCACCGTGTGGGCGAGCCGGCGCACCCCCGGCCGCAGGGCCCACAGCACGAGCGCACCGGCCACGGCGAAGAAGGTCGGGACCACGTGCGACATCAGGGTGAGAGCGAGCAGCACGGCCGCCAGCGCCCGGTGCCGGCCGGTGCGCAGCCCCCGGGCCAGCACACCGAGGAAGACGAACGCGAGGGACAGGGCGATCGAGAACGAGTACTCGCCGGCGAGCGTCGACGCGATGTTCCCGCCGTAGATCGTGAACGTCTGGTCGAACAGGAAGGGCACGGCGGCGACGCCGAGCAGCTCGGGGCCGGGCCGGCGCACCCCGGCCAGGCGCCCGAACGCCCAGGCGGCGACGGGCAGGCTGACCAGCCCGGCCACGCTGACCAGCTTGAACGCCACCTCATAGGGCAGGAGGACGTCCAGCAGGACGATCGCCAGGCTGGGCAGCGGGAAGTAGAACTGCGGGAAGGCGAACCCGGCGTACCAGTCGGGCGCCCAACCCACCACCCGTCCGTGCGGGAGCAGGTGGTCGCGCAGGAACGCCGGCCCCCAGACGTGGGCGCCCATGTCCCCACCGTTGGGCGTCGTCGCCGTGAACAGCAGCGACGGCTGGAGCTGGACGAAGACGAAGAGCGCCGCCCCGCCGACCGCCAGAACGCTCGCGACGGAGGCTGCGGAGGGCCGGCGCATCGGCTTATGTTGCCCGAACATCGCCGTGCCCGGGTCCCGCCCGGACCGCCGGGCTACTTGGACGACGCCAGTTGCAGGACGCCGGTGAGGGGCATCGCCTCACCGTCGCTGTCCCACCAGCGGGTGTCGCAGTTGGAGCAGTTGCGCATCCGAACGGGACGACTCCCGATCTTCAGGGCGATCTCTACCAGCCGGGACCTCTTGCAGCGCGGACAATGCACGTGACTCTCCCTCCGAGTCGGTTCCTTCCCCGCCATCCCTATCGGCGCCACCGGCGGCGACCTTGAAGGGGAAACCGGTTCTCGGCGGGAAATGTCGGTGCCGCCGGCCCCGCGACGTCGGGGGCGGCATCAGCGGGCGGCGACCAGGGCGGCCACCGAGGTGGCGTTGAACGCCACGTGGGCGATGAGGGCGGGCCCGAGCCGGCCGGCCCGCTGCGCCAGGACCGCGAGGACGATGCCGAAGGCGACCAGCCCGAGGAGCTGGACGGGCTGGAAGTGCGTGACCCCGAACGCGACGGACGACACACCGACGGCCCACCGGGCCCCGTAGCGCCGGTCGACGGCCCGCTGGAGCAGGCCTCGGAAGAACAGCTCCTCGACCACCGGGGCGCCGATCACGATGAACAGGGCGAGGACGAACAGGCCCGGTCCCTGGCCCAGATCCGTGGTCTCGCGGGCTTTCTCGGAGACGTCGAGGTCGGCGCCCAGCAGGTCGAACGGCAGGTACAGCAGCGGGATCAGCACCAGCTGGGAGACCACGCCGGCGACGATCCCGGGGCCGACGTCGCGCCCCTCGACTCGCAGGCCGAAGTCGTCGGCCAGGTCCCCGGTGCCCTTGCGCCGGCTGGCCAGGAGGACGGCGCCCACCAGCCCGGTCCACTGGGCGACGAGGGTGACGACGGTGAGCCCGAGGGTGACGTCCCGCTCGCCGGTGACGGCGACCCAGACGTTGGCCACCACCACCGAGATCACCAGGGCGACGACGAAGCCGGCGGCCGCGTCGGCGATGCCCCACCGCGCCGTCCGGTCGGGCGGCGGCTCCCACGGCGACGGGCCGCGCCCGAGCGGGACCCCGGTCACGCCGGCGGGAGCACGCCGGCGCGTCGGGAACGGGGGTCGCGACACGCACCGGCCACGGCGCCACACTACGGGAGCAGGGCCGGATCCGGCGGGCGGGTCACCGGGCGGTGCGGGTGCCGCTGCCGGACGGCTCAAACAGCGCCGGGCGGGGCTGGGGACCCCGCCTCGGCGAGGAGAGCGGGGTTGGGGCCCCGCTCGGGGCAGAAGAGCTGACGGCGCCGGGCGGGGCTGGGGACCTCCGCCTCGGCGAGGAGAGCGGGGTTGGGGCCCCGCTCAGGCAAGAGAACTCAGACGGCGATAGAGGGGCGCAGCGGGATGATCGGCGTGCGCCGGTCCTCGCAGGCCCAGCCCACGGGGACCTTCAGGGACCCGGCGTGGGTGGCGCACAGGCCCCATGCGGCCGACGCGTCGGGCTCGTCGCCCGGGCTGTCGAGCCAGACCGTGCGGCTGGCGTAGTGGTACGTCATGGTGGCCGTTGCCGACGCCGGGCAGGCCGGCCGGGCGCATTGGCGGATGTCCATCGGGACCGAAGGTACCCAACGGCGGCGGCAACGCCGCGGATGGGAGCGGCGGGGTTGCCCGGACTAGCGCCCCCCCCGGGCCTAGCATTGTCGTCATGAGCCGCCAAACCGGGGACGTCCGGCCCGGCCGCCCCGACCGATCCCAGGGTCCCGGCGGCCCCGGACAGGAACCCACGTTCCGCTGGGCGATGATCGCCCTCTTCGTGCTGGTCGTCGCCGTGCTGGTGCTGCCGCCGCTGCTCGGCGACCCGGCCCGCACCGAGATGAGCTACGGCGAGCTCATCCGCAAGGTCAACGAGAGCAACGTGGCCGAGGCCACCGTCAACAACGACAGCGGCCGGGTGACCGGCGAGCTCAAGGACGGGACCCGGTTCACCGTCGACGGGCCGCGCCCGCTGCCCGACGCCGACAACGCCGTGCTGCGCGACAAGGTCCCCGAGCTCCACTTCGACAACACCCAGCCCAACTTCTTCGCCTCGCTGCTGCCCCTGCTGCTCCCCGTCGGCCTCCTCATCGGGTTCTTCGTGTGGATGAACCGGCGGGCCCAGGGCCAGATGTCGGGGATCATGTCGATCGGGCGGTCGAAGGCGAAGGTGTACACGACCGAGCGCCCGAAGACGACGTTCTCCGACGTGGCCGGCTACGAGGGGGTCAAGCAGGAGATCCGGGAGGTCGTCGACTTCCTCAAGTCGAAGGAGCGGTTCAAGGAGATCGGCGCCCGCATCCCCAAGGGCGTGCTCCTGGTCGGCCCGCCCGGCACCGGCAAGACGCTGCTGGCCCGGGCGGTGGCCGGCGAGGCGGGCGTGCCCTTCCTGTCCGTGACCGGCTCGGACTTCATGGAGATGTTCGTCGGCGTGGGCGCCTCGCGCGTGCGGGACCTGTTCCAGACGGCCCGCAAGCAGGCGCCGGCCATCATCTTCGTCGACGAGGTCGACTCCATCGGCCGCAAGCGGGGCGCCGGCCTCGGCGGCGGCCACGACGAGCGGGAGCAGACGCTCAACCAGATGCTCTCGGAGATGGACGGGTTCGAGACCACCGAGGGCATCGTGATGATGGCGGCCACCAACCGCCCCGACATCCTCGACCCCGCCCTCCTCCGCCCGGGCCGGTTCGACCGCCAGATCGTCGTTCCCCTCCCCGATCTCGAGGAGCGGCTCCCGATCCTGAGGGTCCACTGCAAGGACAAGCGCATCGGCGACGACGTCGACCTCACCGTGGTCGCCCGCGGGACGCCGGGCATGAGCGGTGCCGACCTGGCCAACCTGGTGAACGAGGCCGCCCTGCACGCCGTGCGGCGCGACTCCGACGCCGTGCACATGGAGGACTTCGAGGCGGCCCGGGACCGGGTGATCATGGGCCAGCGCCGCGAGTCGCTGGCGCTGTCCGACGAGGAGAAGGAGCGGGTCGCCTACCACGAGGGCGGCCACGCCGTGCTCGCCTACGTGCTCGACCACGCCGACCCCGTGCACAAGGTCACCATCCTCCCCACCGGCATGGCCCTGGGCGTGACCCAGCAGCTCCCCATGGAGGAGCGCCACATCTACCCGCGCAACTACATCGAGGACTCGCTGGCCGTGCGCATGGGCGGGCGGGTGGCCGAGATGCTGGTGTACGGGGACCTGTCCACCGGCGCCAACAACGACCTCGTGGGCAATACCGAGCTGGCCCGCAAGATGGTGCGGGAGTGGGGCATGAGCGACCGCGTCGGGCCCATGGCGTGGGGATCCCAGGGCATGGTGTTCCTCGGCGAGGACCTCATGCACACCCGCGACTACAGCGACGAGACGTCACGGGTCATCGACGAGGAGGTCGAGCGCATCCTGCGCGAGCAGGAGGAGCGGGCCACCGCCAAGCTCTCCAAGCACCGCAAGGGGCTCGACGCGGTGGCCGCCGCGCTGCTGGAGAACGAGACCATCGACGGCGCCGAGGTCAAGCGGCTGGTCGACGAGGCGGCGGGCCGGGTGGTCCACCACTACCCGGAAGGCGAGACGGTCCCCCGCTTCGCCGAGGCGGAACCGGACGGCCGTCCCGACCCCGAGGCGGTGCCCGCCCGCTCGGCGGGGCGGCCGGCCGACGACACGACCGAGCTCCTGGAGCGCTGACGCCGCACCCGAAGGCCCGAACCTGTCACCGAAACGACCCGGATCCGGGTCGTTTCGGTGACAGGTCGGGTGGCGCCGGAGCGCCCGCGGTCGGACGAACGAGCGGACCGGCGGCCGTCAGTGAGTATGGAACGGCCGGCCCGTTCCGCATCTTGCGTGGATTGCCCACCATGAGGCGGACCGAGCCACATACGGAAGGAGCCGGCCGTGTTGATCCATGTTCCCCCTGAGGTTCGCGTCCTGGCAATGGACGTGCA
>DATLFN010000147.1 GCA_035540975.1 Acidimicrobiales bacterium | reverse complement strand
GGCGACCTCCCCGGCTGGAGGCAGAGAGGTCAGGGCGGAGGGCGGACGGCTCCGCCGGCCGGCCGGAGCACGATCGACTCGACGAGCAACCTCCGGTTGCGAGTCGAAGCTCACTGCGTTCTCCCGCCGCCGGCCGCTGGCGTCGCCGCAGGCGACCTCCCCGGCTGGAGGCAGAGAGGTCAGGGCGGAGGGCGGACGGCTCCGCCGGCCGGCCGGAGCACGATCGACTCGACGAGCAACCTCCGGTTGCGAGTCGAACCTCACTGCGGATGCAGCTCCTCGAAGGCGTACAGGGGCAGGGTGAAACGGAACGTCGAGCCCTTCCCGGGGACCGACGTCACGTCCAGCCGGCCCCCGTGCGCCTCCACCAGGCCACGGCTGATCCACAGCCCGAGGCCGGTGCCGTTGGGTTTGGTCTCGGCACGACGGAAGAACTTGGTGAACACCCTCGCCAGGTCCCGCTCGGGAAAGCCCTCGCCCTGGTCGCGCACCGACATGGCCACCTCCGAGTCCCCCACGCTGCCCTCGACCGACATGCCGATGGGCGAGGCGTACTTGCAGGCGTTCTCGACCAGGTTGGTGAGGACCTGCACCACCTTGTCGGGGTCGGCGTAGATCGACGGGAACGTCGGCGGGAAGTCGATGGCGCAGTCGAGCTCGGGGTACTCCATCTTCACCTTCTCGACCACGTTGCGGCTCAGCTCGGGGAGGTCGACCATCTGGCGTCGCAGCACCAGGCGCCCGGACTCCAGCCGACTGATGTCCAGCAGCTCGGTGATGAGGCGGGTGACCCGGTCGGCGTCGTGGTTCACCTGCTCGAGCATCATCCGCTTCTGGTCGTCCCGGAGGCGGTCCCAGCGGTTGAGCAGGAGGCTGGTGTAGCCCTTGACCGACGTGAGGGGCGAGCGCAGCTCGTGGCTCACGGTGGACACGATCTCGATGCCGGTGGCGTGCTGGTGGCGGCGGAGGTCGGCCGGCCGCATGGAGACGACCAGGCCGGCGACGGCCCCGTCCGCCGCCCGCTGGTAGCGCCCGGCGGCGAAGACCCGCACGTGCTCGCCGTCGGCCCGGTCGATGGTGATCTCGTGCTCGGGGACCAGCCGCACGGAGCGCAGCCGGGCGGAGGCGTGCCAGGCGCCGTCCAGCAGCGGGGTCCCGTCCTTGGCCCGCGGCGACAGGACGTCGCAGCTCCTGCCCACCAGCTCGCCCACCGCGAACCCGGTGAGCGCGCTCGCCATGGCGTTGGCCTCGACGATGCGCCGGTCGCCGTCGAGGCACACGACGGCATCGGGAAGGACGTCGTAGGCCGACATGTCAGCGGCCGCCGCCCCGCCGTTGGCGAGCCGCCTCGAAGCACAGGACGGCCGCCGCCATGCCGACGTTGAGCGACTCCGTACGGCCGCTCATCGGGATGGTGACCTCGGCGTCGAGGAGGCCGCGCCCCGCCATGCCCGACGGCAGCCCCGCCGCCTCGTTCCCGAGGACCAGCGCGGTGGGAGCGGTGAGGTCCTCCGCCGCGTAGTCCAGCCCGCCGTGGGCCGCCGCCCCGAGCCGGCGCAGCCCCCACTCCGCCAGGCGCCCGAGCACCTCGGCGGGTTCACCTCCCGCGACGACCGGAACGTGGAACAGCGATCCTGCCGACGCGCGCACGGCCTTGGGGTTGTACACATCGACGGACCCGTGACAGCAGATTACTCCCCCCGCCCCCGCCCCCTCGGCACTGCGCAGGACGGTGCCCAGGTTGCCCGGATCGCGCACGTCGACGCACACGACGACCAGATCGGCGCCCCGGAGCCGGTCGAGGGGGACGTCCACGTAATGGACGACGGCGAGGAGCGGCTGCGGCGTCACCGTCCCCGCCACCCGCTCGATCACCCCGGGCGCCAGGTCGAGGACCCGGGCACCGGCTGCCGCCGCCCGCCCCAGCAGGCCGACCGGCGCCCCGGGGGCGGCGTAGACCGCCTCCACGCGGACGCCGGCGTCGAGGGCCTCGCCCAGCACCTTGGCCCCCTCGACCACGAACGCCCGCTCCGCCGAGCGCGCGCTCGTGCGCCCGGCCAGCCGCCGGAGCCGCTGGACCTTCTGGTGGCGATAGGCGAGCCCCGTGGTCAGGGCTGGTCGATCTCCCCGTCGCCCGGCGCCGCCGGCCCGGAGCCGTCGGCGGCCGCCACCGCCAGCTTCACCAGGCCGCCGAAGGCGGCGGGGTCGCTCACCGCCAGGTCGGCCAGGACCTTCCGGTCGACCTCGATCTCGGCCAGGCGGAGGCCGGCGATGAACCGGCTGTAGCTGACACCGTGCTGGCGGGTGGCGGCGTTGATGCGCTGGATCCACAGCTTGCGGAACTCCCCCTTGCGGGCCCGACGGTCGCGGAAGGCGTACTGGAGGGAGTGGTTGACCTGCTCGTTGGCGGCTCGGAAGCTGCGGCTCTTGTTGCCGTAGTAGCCCTGGGCCTGCTCGAGCACGGCGCGGCGGTGCTTGCGGCTGTGCACGGCGCGCTTGACTCTCGCCATCGGAGCTCCTTTCGTCGGGGGGAGGGGTTCGGGGG
>DATLFN010000146.1 GCA_035540975.1 Acidimicrobiales bacterium | reverse complement strand
CGTAGCCATCGAGCGAAAGGCTGCGTCAACGTGGCTACGTCGCAGGGGATGGTCACCGGCCCCGGACCAGGACATTCCCTCGGACCTGCTCCTTCGCGGTGGGCGCTGAGGGACTCGAACCCCCGACCCCTTCCTTGTAAGGGAAGTGCTCTCGCCATCTGAGCTAAGCGCCCGAGCGTCGCAGGACGCGACGGCCGACCGGTGCCAAGTTACCGGGGTTCCGGCTCGCGGCCTCCGCCCGACCGGCCCTCCACGTCCTCCTCGGAGCACACCGCCACGCCCGCCTCCCGCAGTGCACGGGCGGCCACACCGTCGCCCTTCACCCGTGTCCGGGTGAACGTCCCGTCGTAGACCTCCCCGCAACCGCAGGACGGGGAGCGGGCCTTGAGGACCGCCCGAGTGGCGCCGAACGCCCGGGCCGCAGCCAGGGCGGCGGCCGCGCCTCGCCGGTACTGCTCGGTGACGTCGTTCCCCGACCCGGTGCGGACGGTCCCGTCAGCCTGGACCTCGGCCGCCGGGCGTGGGACGGGCAGGCCACCGGCCACCTCGGGGCAGACCGGCACCAGGTCGGCGCCCGCGGCGAGGCGGGTGACGGCCGCCGACGGGCTGGCGCGGCCCAGGTGGTTGCACGGCACGCCGACCAGGCAGGCGGATACCAGGATCGCGGGCCGGGGGGCGTTACCCTCGGGCACGCGCCCACACTACGGGCCACGTGAGGGGACGACGGATGGCAGGGCGTGGTGACAGGAACGCCGACGACCTCCTCAGGAGGTACCTGGCCGAGATCGGCAGGTTCCCGCTGCTCACGGCCGACGACGAGGTGCGGCTGGCCGCCGACATGGCCGACGGGCGCGCCGCCGAGGCGGCCCTCGGCACGGCGCGCTCGGCGGCGCAGAAGACGGAGCTCCGCCGGCGGATGGCCGCCGGCGACGAGGCCCGCCGCCGGTTCATCTCCTCCAACCTGCGCCTCGTCGTCTCCATCGCCAAGCGCCATCACCGCGCCGGCCTGCCCCTCCTCGACCTCGTGCAGGAGGGCAACCTCGGGCTGATCCGGGCGGTGGAGAAGTTCGACGCCGGCCGCGGCTGCCGGTTCTCCACCTACGCCACATGGTGGATCCGACAGGCCATCGCCCGCGGTGTGGCGGAGAAGGGGCGCACCATTCGCGTGCCGCACCACGTGCTCGACACCGTCCGGGACGTGCACCGCTCGGCCGACCGCCTGAACGAGGCGCTGGGCCGCTCCCCCACCGTCGAGGAGCTGGCGCTCGAGCTCGGCCTTCCCCTGGGCGCGGTCGTCGACGCCCAGCGGCTCATCCCCGACTCCGTGTCGCTGCAGACCCCGGTCGGCCGGTGGGGCGACGAGGGCGAGCTGGCGGACCTGGTCGAGGACCCCGACGGGGAGACCGGCTTCGAGCAGGCGTTCGTCTCGATGCGGAACGAGGCCGTGCGCTCCGCCCTGGACGGCCTCAGCGAGCGCGAGCAACGGGTGCTCACCCTGCGGTTCGGGCTGGCCGGCACCCCTCCCCAGACCCTGGAGGAGGTGGGCCGCGACTTCCGGCTCACCCGCGAGCGCATCCGCCAGATCGAGGCGAAGGCGCTGTCCCGCCTCCGCCACCCGGCGTCGGTCTCGGCCGCCGCCGCCGAGGGGACGACGGACGGCGGCGGCCGGACCTCGGGCGGCCGGTCCGGGGACGGTGGGCGCCGTCCCCGGCCGGCCGGTGCTCAGGCCGTGAGCTGAGCCGAAGCGTTCTTCGGCGGCCGTCCCCGCTTGCGCTTGAACGGCAGGATCTTGCCGTTCAGGAACAGCTGACCGCCCCACACGCCCCACGGCTCCCGGCGGGCGAGGGCGCCTGCCAGGCACGGCTCGCGCACCGGGCACCCGGCGCAGATGCCCTTGGCGCGCGCGATGTCGTCCAGCTGCTCGGAGAAGAACAGCTCCACCAAGGCCCCGGCGCCGGCACGGCACCGGGCCAGCGCCCAGTCGACGGCGGGCCCCTCCTCAGCCTCCAGTCCTGCGATCCACTCGGCGAGCATCTCGCCTCTCCCCTCGTTCGTTCTGCACCCGATCCCTGAGAAACACAAAGGCCGCCGGGAGATCCCGGCGGCCTTTGGGCCCTTCCTTCAGGAGGGAAACCGTCTATCCGGTCTCATCTCCCTCGGGGCCCTCCAGCCGCCCGTCGATGCCGACGGTGACGAACCACGTGCCCTGCTCCGTCACCGCGGACTGCGCGTACTTGCACACCGACGAGTGCAGGGCGGCGCGACGGAGTCGGGCAGGCGCGTGAGCACCGTTGGCGCCCACCGGCTTGCTGTCCATCCGACACATGCCTGCCACCACGACGCTCCTCCTCGGGTCCCGGCGCGTAGCCGGGCGCCTGCAATGGCACCATGGGCCGGCGGAGCGCGTCAACTGGTTTTCCGTCACAGACCGAACGAGGACCGAACTTCCGTCAGCTCCGCATGGAGCTCGGGCGTGGCGGCGGCCACCGGGGTGCGCCGGTCGGTGTGGCCACGGGCCTCCAGCGGCCGGCCCTCGAGGTCGGTGACGACGGCTCCGGCCTCGCGGCAGACGAGCATCCCGCCCAGGTAGTCCCACGGCCCGTGCACGCTGTCGTTGCAGTCGACGTAGGCGTCGACGACGCCGTCGGCGACGGCGCACAGGTCGAGCGCGGCGGCGCCCAGGGCCCGGAACTGGCGCCACCCGAGGTGGCGGGGCGGCAGGCCGGACAGGGCAACGAGGGCGGTGGCGAGCGAGGTGCAGGCGGGAGCGCCCAGCGTGCGCCCGTCGCACCGCGCCCCGCCGCCCCGGACGGCTTCGTAGCGAACGCCGCTGGCCTGGTTGACGACCACCGCCGCACGCGCCCCGTCGGCGTCGAGGACGCAGATGCTGGTGGCGTACCAGGGGATCCGCCGCGACGCGTTGGTGGACCCGTCGACGGGGTCGAGCACCGCCAGCAGCGGGCGGTCCGGGTGGTGGAGGCCGCTCTCCTCGCTGAGCGCCCCGAGCCCCGCCTTCTCGAGCACCTCGACGGCCGCCGCGTCGGCCGCCAGGTCGCTCAGGTACTGGCCGGGCCGGGTACCCGCCGGCCCCCAGTCGTCGAGCGTGCCGAGCACGGCGCGCACGGCGCTCGCCGCATCGTGGAGCACCGCCAGCAGGGTGTCGTCGTCCATCGCCGAGGAACCTACCGGGACCTCCGGCGTCGCCGCCTCCTAGGCTCGTCCCGTGGCCGTCATCGATGTCCCCGGGTTCGTCGCCGACCTCAAGGGCCACGCCGTCGACCACGGCTTCCACGTGCACGACGAGCGCCACTTCGTGGAGACCTATTCGCTCCGCCAGGCGTGGGAGGTCGACCTGCACCCCGAAGAGGGGTGTGGCATGCCCGTCGACCTGCACCTCGCCCTCGAGGTCGACCCCCGGGTCCTGCTCTCCTTCGAGGACCTCGTCGTCGACCTCCCCGAGGACACCGAGCCGCCCGACGACTTCCACTTCCCCATCACCTTCACGTGGGCCCTGCCGCCGCTTCCTTCGGGGCCCGACCTGCTCCAGCTGCACCTCGACCTGGCCGGCGTGGCCGGGCTGGACCTCCCCCTCGAGGTGTCCGCCATCGACTCGTTCCCCTCGGCCACGGACGCCCCCGAGCGCAGCCTCACGATCATCGCCCGCCAGCGCGTCTCGCTGGCCCGCGTCCTGGCCGGCGACGAGCTGCTCTGCGAGACCCTCGACCGGTGCCTGGCGGTCAGCCAGCACCTGCTGGAGGCGGCGCCCCGCTGGATGTCCGAGTCGGGGTGAACCGCCTCAGGCGGCGGTCGGCGCCTCCTCGTAGGTGACCCGGTTCCAGTCCCGCAGCGAGTCCCGGTACAGGCCCCGGACGACCCACAGGAAGTAGAGGCCGGCGGGGATGGAGAGCAGGTCGATGACCAGCCCGTGACCGTCGGCGTGGTACGTGCCCCGCAGGTCGTAGACGATCCACACGGCGTGCATCAGCGCGCAGGTGGGGAACACGCCGGTGAGCGACAGCCCGGACACCGACCACCCCCGGACGACCTTGCGGTTGCGCAGCTGGGTGCACAGCAGGAACCAGCCGATGGCCAGGTAGATCACGACGAGGACGGCGTTGGCCGCGGCCATCAGGCTGAAGCGCAGCCCCAGGCCCGGACCGACGAGCACCCCGGCGACGAGGACGGTGAGGTACATCCCGGCCACCGTCGGCACCGCGCTCAGCCACAGCGGCGTCCCCGGGACGAAGCGGTCCCCACGACCGCCGGCGAACGCCTCGATCCTCAAGTAGAGCCACAGGACGCCGACCGGGAGCCCGACGACCACGGACAGCAGGTCGAGGACACCCCCGTCGCGGCCCTCGAGGCCGACGTGGACGCCGTGGGCCAGGTGGTGCGGCCCGCAGGTGAAGGCCATCAGGATCCACGCCGCGCCGAAGTGGCTGAACCCGAGGGTGCGCCAGTCCCGCTTCATCTCGACCGCGGTCAACACGCCGTAGCAGGTGTACGCCATGCCCAGGACCAGGTTCACGACTGCGACGGCGGCCGTCATCGCTCCCTCCTCGTCGGTACGCCGATCTGGCGCATGAACTCCCGGACGATCGACGACTCCCCGACGCCCGGGACGGGGACGAAGGGCGCCGGCCGAGCCCCCCGGCTGCTGCGGGGCAGCAGGACGGTGAAGGTCGACCCCTTGCCCGGCGCGCTCTTGACGCTCACCCGGCCGCCCATGGACTCCACCAGGGAGCGGACGCTGGACAGGCCGATCCCGGTCCCTCCCCGCCGGTAGGGGGCGCCCGACTCCGACTGCCAGAACTGCTCGAAGCAGCGGGCCACCTCGTCGGCGGTCATGCCGATCCCGAAATCGGCCACGCTGAAGCGGACCCAGCGCCGGCCGGCGCCGGCCGACACCACCACCGGCCGGTCGGGCGGCGAGAACGTCACGGCGTTGTCCAACAGCTGGTCGACGACGGTCGCCACCGCCCGGGTGGCGCCCTCGGCCAGGGGCCGGCCGGGCGGCAGCTGGAGCAGGAACGGCCGGTCGGCCCGCTCCCGCGCCTTCTCGGTCCGCTCGACCAGCACCGCCCGCACGTCCACCGTGGTCGCGGCCTCGTCGGGCGACCTCCGCCACCGGCGGATCTCGTCGCGCGGCCGCGCCGCGCTCCACAAGAACCCTTGGCCGCGGTCGCACCCGAGGGCTCGGAGCACCACCAGCTGCTCCTCCGTCTCGACGCCCTCGGCCACGACGACGAGCCCGAGGGCGTGGGCCAGGTTGACCACGGCGGCCACGATCGCCTCGGCCGCCGGGTCCGTCCCCAGGCCGGCCACGAACGAGCGGTCGACCTTCACGACGTCGACGGGGAAGCGCCGGAGGTAGCTGAGCGAGGAGTAGCCGGTCCCGAAGTCGTCGATGGCGAGCTGCACCCCGAGGGCCCGGAGACCGAGCAGGGCCTCCACCGAGGTCGACACGTCCTCCAGCAGGACGCTCTCGGTGATCTCCAGCCGCAGGCGGGACGCGTCCATCCCCGTCTCGGTCACGAGCTGCCAGACGGTGTCGATGACCCCGGGCTCGACCAGCTGGCGGGCGGAGAGGTTGACGGACACGGTGAGGGACCCGGGGGCGAGCACGGAGAGCGACTCCAGGTCCCGGCACGCCGTGCGCAGCACCTCGGCACCCAGGGGCACGACGAGCCCCGTCTCCTCGGCCACGGCGATGAAGTCGCCCGGGCCGACCAGCCCGTGGTCGGGGTGCTGCCAGCGCGCCAGGGCCTCGACCCCGCACACCGTCTCGTCGCTCAGCCGGATCTCGGGCTGGTAGTGGACCCGGAGCTCACCGTTCTTGAGTGCCCGGTCGAGGGCCGCGGCCTGCTCGATGCGGGCCAGCACGTTGGCCCGCATGTCGTTGTCGAACACCTCGATGCGGTTCCGGCCGCGGTCCTTGGCCTCGTACATGGCCGAGTCGGCGTGGCTGAGGACGTCGTCCGCCGTGCCGTCGCCCCGGCCGGCGAGAGCCACCCCGATGCTGGCGGAGACGAAGGTCTGGCGGCCGTCGTCCAGGACGACGGGCGCGTCGAGGGTCGCCAGCAGCCGCTCGGCGATCTCCACGACGGAGACCTCGTCGACGACGTCGGCGCACAGCACGGTGAACTCGTCGCCGGCGTAGCGGGCGAGCGTGTCCCCGGGCCGCAACGCCGCCCCGAGCCTCCGGGCGACCGTCACCAGGACGTGGTCGCCGGCGCCGTGCCCGAAGCTGTCGTTGACCAGCTTGAAGCGGTCCAGGTCCACGAACAGCACGGCGGCGCGGCCGCCCCGCCGGCCCAGTTGCCGGATGGCCTGCTCCAGCCGGTCGATGAACAGCACCCGGTTGGGCAGGCCGGTGAGCGAGTCGTGGAGCGCCAGCTGCTGGAGGGCCTGCTCGGACGCATGCCGGTCGGTCACGTCCTGGGCCGTCCCCAGGCAGAGGGACCGCCCACCGGCGTCCACCGCGACCTTGCCCCGGCCGTGCACCCAGCGCTCCTCCCCATCGGGCAGCACGATCCGGTGCTCGACGGAGAACGGGCGACCGGACACCAGGGCGTCGGCGACCACCGCGTCCACCCCCTCGCGGTCGTCGGGGTGGAGCATTCTGGACAACAGCTCGAGGGTGGGCTCGGTGCCGGGCGGGACGCCGAAGACGGTGAACATGCCCGCCGACCAGCGCAGGGCGCCCGAGTCGACGTCCCACTGCCAGTGACCCATGCGGGCCAGGCTCTGCGTCTCCACCAGCTGGTGCTCCCGCCTGATCAGCTCGGCCTCCGCCCGCCGGCGGGCCGCCAGCGCGCCCAGTGCCCGGCGGCGGCGCCTGGTCGGGGCCCCCGTGCGAGGCGCGCCGGCCGAGGGCGTGGTCGCCGCGGGCGCGCCGGCGGCGTCCACCGGGGTGACGACGGTCGGCGCCAGCCGGGCGGCAGGCGTCTCGGACGGCTGAGCCACCCGCCCACGACGGCGGGCCGTCGACCGGGCGCCCTCGAGGGGCGCCGGGCGTGTGGCCATTCGGGCCCTCCTGGCGGCGTTCGGCTGCGGACCTGTCCGAGGAGACCTTCGGCATCTCGGCCCCGTTCGTTAGGAACTGCGACCGCCGCCTCCGGGCGTGCGACCATCGCCGGATGGGAGACCCCCGCCCGCCCTTCTCGGAACTGGCGGCGCTGGTGGGCACGGAACACGTCCTGACCGACCCCGACGTGGTCGCCGGCTGGTGCGTCGACTGGACGGGCCGGTTCCGCGGGGCGACGCCCGCCGTCGTGCGGCCGGGCTCGACGGAGGAGGTGGCCGCCGTCGTGGCGTGGTGCCGTCGTCACGGCGTGGCCGTCGTGCCCCAGGGCGGCAACACGGGGCTGGTGGGCGGCGGCGTCCCCCTGGCCGGCGAGGTGGTGCTGAGCCTGCGGCGACTGGCGGCGGTCACCGACGGCGACGCCTTCGCCGGCCAGCTCACCGCCGGCGCGGGCGTGACGCTGGCCGGGCTCCACCGGGTGGCGGCAGCGCTGGGGTGGGCGTACGGCGTCGACATGGGGAGCCGCGACGCCGCCACCGTCGGCGGTTCGGTCGCCACCAACGCCGGGGGGACGCGCGTCCTGCGCCACGGCGACACCCGGGCGCAGCTCCTAGGGCTCGAGGCGGTCCTCGGCGACGGCTCGGTCGTGTCGCACCTGGGCGGCCTGGTGAAGGACAACACCGGCTACCACCTGCCGTCGCTCCTGTGCGGCAGCGAGGGCACGCTGGCGGTGGTCACCGCCGCCCGCCTGCGCCTGGTGCCCCGCACCGACGAGCGGGTCACCGCCCTCCTGGCCTTCGACGGCCTCGACGCGGCGGTGACCGCCGCAGCGGCCCTACGCCGGGCCGTGCCCTCGCTCGACGCGGCGGAGCTGTTCCTCGACGACGGCCTGGCCCTGGTGTGCGCCGTCACCGGCCAGGCCCGGCCGTTCCCGTCCGCCCACCGGGCCTACCTCCTGGTGGAGGCGGCCGGCGTCACCAGCCCGCTCGACGAGCTGGGCGCCGCCGTGGAGTCCGTGGACGGGGTGGCCGACGTGGCGGTGGCCGTCGGCTCGGTCCGGTCGGGCGAGCTGTGGCGCTACCGGGAGGCGCACACCGAGGTGATCGCCACCCTCGGCGCCCCCCACAAGCTGGATGTCACCGTGCCGGCGGGTGCCCTGGCCGGCTTCCTGGAGGACGTTCCCTCCGTCGTCGCCTCCGTGGAACCGGCGGCACGGACGTGGCTGTTCGGCCACGTCTGCGACGGGAACGTCCACGTCAACGTCACGGGGGTGGCCCCCGACGACCCGGCCGTGGACGACGCCGTGCTCCGCCACGTCGCCCGCCTCGGCGGCAGCATCAGCGCCGAGCACGGGATCGGCACCGCCAAGCGGGCGTGGCTCTCCCTCGGCCGCAGCGCCGCCGAGATCGCCGCCTTCCGCGCCGTGAAGAACGCCTTCGACCCCGACGGCATCCTCAACCCCAACGTCCTCCTACCCCCGACCTGACCGTTCCGTGGACGGAGATCGCCGCATACCGGCGCCCGACGTCCAGAGAACCGTTCGGACGGCGATCAGAGGAACTCGACGCCCTGGGCCAGCGGGAGGTCGTCCGAATAGTTGACCGTGGTGGTCTGGCGACGCATGTACGCCTTCCAGGAGTCCGAGCCCGCCTCGCGGCCGCCTCCCGTCTCCTTCTCGCCGCCGAAGGCGCCGCCGATCTCGGCCCCCGAGGGACCGATGTTGACGTTGGCGATCCCGCAGTCGGAGCCGGCGGCCGACACGAAGCGCTCGGCCTCCCGCACGTCGGTCGTGAAGACCGACGAGGACAGCCCGTGGCTCGCCGCGTTGTGCAGGGCCACCGCCTCGTCCCAGTCGTCGTAGGCCAGGACGTGGAGCAGGGGGGCGAAGGTCTCCTGGAGGACCACGGCCGACTGCTGCGGCAGGCACGAGATGGCGGGCCGGACGTAGAACGCCTCGGGGGCCTCGTCCTCCAGCTCCCGCTCGCCCCCGGAGACGACGGTGCCGCCCTCCTCGGCGACGCGGGCGAGCGCCGACACCATCGCCGCGTACGCGGCACCGTCGACCAGCGGGCCGACGAGCGTGGCCTCGTCCAGGGGGCTCCCCACCGGGAGGGTGCGGTAGGCGGCGATCAGCCGCTCGACCAGCTCGTCGTGGCGCGACCGGTGGACGATGAGGCGGCGCAGCGTCGTGCAGCGCTGGCCGGCGGTGCCGGCGGCGGCGAACGCCACCGCCCGCACGGCCAGGTCGAGGTCGGCGGACGGGGCGACGACGGCACCGTTGTTCCCGCTCAGCTCCAGCAGGCACCGCCCGAAGCGGGCCGCCACCCGGGGCGCCACGGCCCGGCCCATGCGGGTGGAACCGGTGGCGGAGACGAGCGGGACGGAGGGCGACGAGGCCAGCCGCTCCCCCACCTCGGGCCCGCCGAGCAGGACCTGGCACAGGCCCTCGGGAGCGCCGGCGGCGACAGCCGCCCGGTCGACCAGCGCGGCGCACGCCAGCGCGGTGAGCGCCGTCTTCTCGGACGGCTTCCACACCACCGGGTCGCCGCAGACCAGGGCGATCGCCGCGTTCCACGCCCACACCGCCACCGGGAAGTTGAACGACGTGATGACCCCGCACACGCCGAGCGGGTGCCACACCTCCGCCATCCGGTGGCCCGGCCGCTCGGACGGCATGGTGAGCCCGTACAGCTGGCGGGAGAGACCGACGGCGAAGTCGCACATGTCGATCATCTCCTGGACCTCGCCCCGCGCCTCGGAGCGGATCTTGCCCGCCTCCAGGGTCACCAGCTCGGCGAGCGGGCCGTGGTGGCGGCGCAGCTGCTCGCCCAGGAGGCGCACGACCTCGCCGCGCCGCGGGGCGGGGACCGCCCGCCACTCGGCGGAGACCTCCGCCGCCCGCTGCACCGCGGTGTCGACGTCGTCGGGCGTCGCGGCGGGAAGGCGGGCGAGCGCTCCGCCGGTGACGGGCGTGCGGGCGACGACGGCCACGACGGCGCCCGCACCGCGCCCATCGGGCCACGGGACGCCCAGCTGGCCGAACGCGGCCCGAGCCGCTTCCACCAGCTCGTCGGTCGGGGGTGGCGCGGCTGGCGGCCCGGCAGAGCGTGCGCCGACGGCCATCGCCCTCCATGATGGCAGTCCCGCCGTCGTCCGGGCCCCCGTGCCGTGGGAACGGCTGCTCGCGTCAGGGGAGGCGGGCACCCGTACCATGGCCGACGTGGGCACGGTGCTCGACCGGGTGGTGGTGATCGGGCTCGGGATAGTCGGCGAGCTGCTCGCGCGCCTCCTGCACGGCGCCGGCCACGGCGTCACCGGCGCCGACCAGTCGCCCCGTCCCGGCATGCCGTTCCCCGTCACGGCGCTCGACGTGGACGACCCCGTGGCCGTGCGCACCGCGCTGGCCGGCGCCGACGCCGTCGTCGCCGCCCTGCCCTACCGGCTCAACCTGCCCGTCGCCCGGGCGGCGGCCGACGTGGGCGCCCACTACTTCGACCTCTCGGAGGACACCACCAGCGCCTCGCGGGTGGCGGAGCTGGCCGACGGGGCCGGCACGGCGTTCGCGCCCTCGTGTGGGCTGGCCCCCGGGCTCATCGCCATCGTGGGCGCCTCGCTGGCCCGTGGCCTGGACCGGGCCCACTCGCTGGAGATGAAGGTGGGCGCCCTTCCCCGCCACCCGAGCGGCCTGCTGGGTTACGCCTTCAACTGGTCGCCCGAGGGCGTGGTGAACGAGTACCTGAACGACTGCGAGGTGATCCGCGACGGAGCCGTCCGACTGGTCCCCGCCATGAGCGACCTGGAGACGGTGTGGATCGGAGGCACCCAGCTGGAGGCGTTCGCCACGTCGGGAGGGCTCGGGACGATGTGCCGCACCTTCGAGGGGCGGGTCGACCACATGGACTACAAGACGCTCCGCTATCCGGGCCACTGCCAGCTCATGCGGTTCTTCTTCGACGAGCTGCACCTGCGCAAGGACCGGGCGCTGGCGGGCCGGATCCTGGTCGACGCCAAGCCGCCCGTCGACGACGACGTCGTCTACCTCTACGTGGCGGCCGAGGGCACGCGGGACGGCCGGTTCGTCCGCGAGCAGTTCGTGCGCTCCTTCGAGCCGCTGACGATCGACGGCCGGCGCTGGCGTGCGATCTCGTGGACGACGGCCGCCTCGGCATGCGCGGTGGTCGAGCTGGTGGCGGCGGGGAAGCTCCCGGCGGCCGGCCTGATCCGCCAGGAGGATGTCGACTACGGCGACTTCCTCGCCACCTCCACCGGCCGGCTCTTCGACGCCTCGGCGATGGCGGCGTGAGCGAGATGGACGGCTCCGCCCTCCACGCGCTGGTCGCCGCCTCGATCGGCGACGACCGGGCGACCGGGCTCCTGCGGGGCATGGTGCTCCACCCCGTCCTCCTCGTCCCACCGGAGGAGGACGGCGCCGTGCCCCGGGTGGTCGTCGCCCAGGCCCTCGCCGTGCTGCTGATGGACGACCTGCTGCACGCCGTCCCCACCGGAGCCGCCTACGTGCACGACAAGCTGGCGGCGCACGACAAGGTGTTCCTGGACCACGGCGCCGTGCGGACGGTGCGTGGTGTCGCATGCGGCGACCTGCCGGAGGGGCAGGAGAGCGTCACCCGGGCCCTCGCCGCCCTGGGCTATGCCCACAGGGACACCTACGAGCTGAACGCCCTGCGCATGACGGGTCGGTCGTGGTGCCACCTCGACCTGCCCGAGGACGTCCCGCAGTACTTCGTCAGCGAGCTGCACGCCGACCGGTTCTCCGCCCCGTTCCAGGAGGCGGCCGCCCGGGTGCTCGCCACGTCGCATGACCCGCTCACCGACGACGACGCGGCCGACCTCGCCGCCCTCGCCACCGACGGTTCGCTGGGCCTCGACCGCGCCCGGGCCCTGCTGCCCTTCCTCCTGGCGTGCTTCCGTCGCCAGCACCGGGCGCCCGCCGTGGCGGACTACGAGCTGCTGCTCGGCGAGTCGGCGGAGATGGCGTGGATCGCCACCGAGGGGACGGTGTTCAACCACGCCACCGACCGGGTGCCCGACGTGGTGGCGCTGGCCGACGCCGAGCGCCGGGCCGGCCGTCCCGTCAAGGACGACGTGGAGGTGTCCCGGTCGGGACGCATCCTCCAGACGGCCCACCGGGCCGCCATCGTCGAGCGGGAGCTCCGGGGTGACGACGGCGCGCCCGTCGTCCGCCACGTACCCGGGTCCTTCTTCGAGTTCATCACCCGCCTGCCGCTGCCCGACGGGTCGGGCGTCGACCTGGCGTTCGACGCCGCCAACGCCCAGCACATCTTCGCCATGACCCGCCGGGCCGAGTCGTAAGCGGCCTGCGCACGCCGATCGTGCGCCGGGCCGGTCCGCCCGGCGTGCGACCCGGCGGTGGTCAACCGCCGTGGCGGTGGATCCGACGGCCGGTGATCTCGCGGGCGACGATGCGGACCCAGTGCGGCTTGGCGTCGGAGGCCCACGAGCGCAGCGGCAGGGCGGCGACCTGCGACCGCTCTTCCGGCGCCGTGACCTCCACCGCCCGGCCCTTCACGAGCACGCTCCAGCCGGTGCAGTCGTCGAGGTTGATCCCGTCGGCCTCGAAGCACACGGCCGGCGTGAGCGCCAGCCCGCGGAGCTTGTTGCCGGCGTCGGTCCGGAAGACGACCGACTGCCGGTCGACCACGTGGTTCACGGGGTAGATCTCCGGCACGCTGTCGACGATGACGCCGACCCGGCCGACGGGGTGCAGCGACAGCAGCTTCCAGCACTCCGCCGGGCCCAGGTACTCGATCCACGGAGGTCGATCGAGGTCCGCCACGGGCATCCCGTCACCCGACCGGGTAGCCCGAGCCGAGCTCGCGGAGTGCGACGAGGTACGGCGAGAGCGACGGGGCTGCCGCCGCCGAGTACCGGCGGTCGACCTCGGCGTCGAGGCGGCGGGCGGCCTGCTCCAGGAAGGCGGTCAGGGACCGGCCGGCCACCCTGCGGCCGGCCAGGCCGTCGCCGAAGCCGCCCAGCGGCCCGAGGGGCACCGTGTACGTCCCCCGCAGCACCAGGGCGGCGGCCTCGCCCTCCTTGCGGGCCTCGAGCACCCCGGCGAACGCCGGGAACATGCGCTCCCAGCCGGCGGCGTGCCAGCGCACGGCGATGGTGGTCCGGTCGACGTCCGCTCGGGCGGTGCCCATCTCGACGACCACCCGCGCTTCGAGCCGGCCGGCGGGACCGAGGTCGATGCCGAGCGTCGTGTTCAGGCGGCGCAGGCGCCGCTCGTCGGGCGTGCTGTCGTCGGTGACCACGCTGGCCGGCTCGGCGACCAGCACCTCGCCAGCGCGGGCCATGGGTGCCCGAAGTCCTGTCGACAGCTCCACCGTCCGTCTCACGAACGCAATCGTGCCCGTCCCGCACCCCCGCCTCCCAGTGCCGAACGTCCCGACGTGGGCGGGCCCGCGCACGGCCGACTCGGGACCTTCGGCCCGCCGGCACCCGGCCGACGCCGCCGAGTGGCCGGATCGGGACGTACGGCCCGGCCCGTCCGGACCAACGGCACTCGAACCGGGCCGCGCTGCGCCCCAGGATGGAGGTGACGAGACGGAGGGGGCGTACCGCCATGAACCCATCGGGCAGGAAGGCGCCGCCCGTCCCCGTCCGCGGGGCGCCGGTCAGACGTTTCGGGCCACCTGTCCCGACCCGTCGACCCGGCGTGCCCCGCTCACGGCGCCGGCCGATGAGCGCCCCGGGTGCCATTGCCCCTGGCACCCCCGCTGCGCTCCGGCCGTCGCCGTGACCGTCGCCGGGCGCGCCGGCGCGCACGCGGGGCCGGCACCGCCGGCGAGGGTGCTGCGGGCGCGGCCCGGGCGCCGGGAGGACCGGCCCGTGGCCGGTTCAGCTCACGAGGCGGCGACGGCGAAGTCGGCGGCGTCCGGGACGTCGACGGGGTGGCCCCCGACCAGGAGTACCGGCACCATGCTGTCCCGGGCCAGTTCCGAAGCCGCGCTGCCGAGGATGGCCTTGGTGATCCCGGCGCCGCGCCTGCCCACGGCGACCAGCTGGTAGCCGTTCTCCACCGCGCATCGGGCGAGAGCGGTCGAGGGATGGCCGTGGAGGATCTCCAGCTCCGGCGCCCGTTGCGGGTTGCGGCGGGCCAGCCGGCGCAGGCGGTCGGTCGCGTCCGTCTCCTGGTCCCTGGCGCCCCCGTACGGCACCACGGTGGCCACCGTCAGTCGGCCGATGCGGTCGCCGAGGAGGGCGACCGCGGCGTCGAGGGCGGCCACCGAGGCCGACGAAGCCGACGAGGCCGACGAGGCCGACGAGGCCGACGAGGCCGGAGAGGCCGACGAGGCCGACGAGGCGTCGTAGCCGACGAGGACGTCGACCGGTCCCGAGCCGGCGGTGCCGGGCTCGCCCACGTGGACGGGCCCGTGCTCGAAGTCCTCGCCGTGGCGCCGGGCGTCGAGGGCGAGCACCACGGCGAGCGGGCCCAGGACCGAGCCGAGCACGAACCAGCCGAAGCTGTTGTGCCCGCGCCGGCCCATGGCGACGGAGAGCGCGACGCCGACGGCGAACCACGTCGCGGCGAGGAACATCAGGTAGCCGAGGCTGTCGGACATGCGAAGCTCCTTTTCCGCCAACGATTCTGTGCCCCCGATGCGGAGGCGGCCCAGTGCCGAAGGTCCTGTGCCGAGCCGACGGAGGGCCCTGGGAGGAAGATCGCAGGCGCGGAACACTTGGTCCGTGGACACCAACCCCCGAATGCTCGCCGGACGGATCGGGCCTTGTCCCACGTGCGGCAACGGCCGACTGTCACCCACCTTCGACGGCGAGGAGACCAACCTGCTCTGCCGCGACTGCGGCTCCTGCTGGCACCTGGCGCTCGGCTGGATCGACCGGGTGAACCCGGCGACCTGCCCGGGCTGCCCGTCGCGGTCGACCTGCGAGCGGGCGCCTACCCGACCGAGCCTGCGACTGGGGACCCCGCGCTGACAGCCGGCCGCCGCGGCGGCCGCCCGACCGTCGCCGGGGCGCCGGCGGCCGGACCGCCTCCCGGGACCCCTCCCTGTCGGACGGCGTCGTGCGACGGCGTCCGCGGCATTCGCGGCATCCATCCACTTGGATAGGGCGTGACCGCAATGTCGACTTGTGTCGTTCAAACCGCCTTGGTACGGTCGCCATTGTCGCAATCCGCCGCCCATTCGCCCCCGGACGCTGGTGGACAGATGAGCGCTGCTCTGGTCCGCGCCAGGGCCGACACGGAAGGTCTCGATGCCGAGAGCCCTGGACGACGCGAGAGGTGCGCCCCGAGCCCGCTCCGACCTCGACCACCGACTTCAGGCGCGGGCCCTCGCCCTGGCGCTGCGGCCCGATGTCAGCGCCGACCTCGCCGCCGACTCACTGGTTGCCATGGCGGGCGCCACGCCGGCCGCCCCCATCGCCGTGCGCCGGGCGCTGGAGCGCCTGGAGACGGCCAACGGCGTTCGCCCGAACGACCTCACGGGTCGGGCGGTCGAGGCGCTCGCCATCGCCCTCGGCCGCGTCGGCAGTCGCCGGCCGCGCCTGGCGGCAGGCGACGCGGCATCTTCCTGAGACGAGGGCGCGAACACCGTCACGCCGGCGGGCGACGCCCAAGCCTCCAGCTACGAGGAGCGACCGATGCCGGCCCGGCGCAGGACGGCGGGCGGCACGCCCGCCGCCCGCCACGCTGAATAGGTGATCCCCCGACGGGCCCCGTAGCCCGGCGCCGCCTTCACGAACGCGTCCTCGAGGGCGCCCAGATCGACGCCGTCGCCGGTCATCCCCGAGAGCTCCTCCTGGAGGTCGATGCGCTCCTGGATGAGATGGAGCCGCCCCAACGGCTCGGCGGCAGCCAGCTGCTCCTCCACCGCGGCCAGGCGCCGCTCCACCGATTCCCGCGTCCGCTTGCGTCCCCGCTTCGGGCGGTTCTGCTCGAGCGCCTCGAGATAACGCCGCACGGCGCGCCCCTGCTCGCGTCCCTCCGCGAGCGCCGCCTTGTGCCGGTCGCTCATACCCGTCCGTCGTGCCGCCGCCTTTGCCGGTGCAGCCTTCTTCGCCATTGTGGTCGCGTGTCCTTGTGGTCGTGGTCGGTCGGTTCCGCGGTCACCCCCGGAATGGGGGAAGTAAACAACTTCGGCAGGACAATACAACGACCGGTTGCCCGGGGGAGGGACATGCAACCCCCCGTTGCCTCACACCTCCATTGTCGCACGCGGCCCGACGCCGTCGCGGGGTTTCCTCGCCAGGGGGATTGTCGCGGCGCCGGTTCCGAGGGACGATGGGCACAGGTCCGCGAGCAGGGAGGTCCGCCCATGAACGTCGTCGGCATCCTCGAGGCGAAGGGCGGCTCGGTCGAGACGATCCGGCCCGACGCGCCGGTCGGGCTCGCCATCCACCGGCTGAGCGACAAGCGCATCGGCGCCCTCGTCGTCTCGCCCGACGGGCGGCGGGTCGACGGCGTCCTCGCCGAGCGTGACGTCGTCCGTGCCCTCGCCCACCACGGCCCCCGGCTGATCGAGATGCCCGTGGCCAAGGTCATGTCCCCGGCGGTGACCTGCCGCCCGGACAGCTCGATCCGTGACGCCATGGCGACGATGACGCGCACCCGTCACCGCCACCTCCCCGTCGTCGACGGGGAGCATCTCGTCGGCCTGGTCAGCATCGGCGACCTGTTGAAGCACCGGCTCGAGGAGATGGAGCTGGAGGCATCGGTGCTCCGCAACGCCTACATCGCCGGCCGCTGACGTCCGCTGACCACGACGACCGGGTCACGAGGCGGGCCCGGCTGGGATCGAACCAGCGACCGAGGGATCATGAGTCCGATCTGAGCCGCTGCGAGCGCTCCTCGCCGCTCCCCTGGTGTCGCAGAACCCATGTGGGAAAAGGACATTGTGAGATTCCACCAGAGAGGTCAAGGACGTTGGCGGACATCGCCGGACGAGTTTGTTGGGCCGGATGTTGGGACACGCGCCGGTGTCGTCCTGAGCGAAGGCCACCACCCCGCAGCCCGGGGGGTCGGAATCCCTAGCTCACCGACCCAGCCGGCCAAGAGGGCTCGAAGTCGGCTCTGCCAGAGCGCGAGCAAGTAGTTGTGGCGGGTGAAGAAGTCGCTGATGTCCAAGGACCATGGAGTAGCTCACGCTCGGCTGTTCTTGCCCCCCGAGAGAATGGTTCCACGATGCCACGCTGATCGAGCACCTTGATGGGGCGGGGAGTGAAGACCCCCGGCTCGTGATCCGTCGACGCCCTGACTGGCGCATCGTTCGACGATGACGACGTCGATCCCCGCCAACGCCAGCTCGCACGCCAACATCAGCCCGGTCGGGCCGCCTCCTGCGATCACCACCGCATGCCGGTCACTGCCCCTCCCCCGCGAACGCTGCATCGGACTGGACGGGTAGGTCGAGCTACAGCCACGGCGCTCGACCGCCGCGGGGCTTGGCCACGCCTCCGACAGTCATGGCCGGGCCGGCGCCAGATGGCGGCTCCTCCGGGGTCATCACCCCTGGTCCGCTCCGGGAACGTCGTTCCCGTCACCGCTGCTGAGGTTCCCTCATGAGGGCTCGACCTCCACCTGCTCGTCGGCCTGCTCGCGGTCCGTGTGGCCGTGCGCCCTTCTCCCGAGGCCCCAGCGGTCGTCAGCAGTGGCGCCGGAGGGGTTCGTGGGATCCGGTCGCGACAGAGCCGACGGGGCCGGTGCCGGCTGGAGGTGGGCCCGGCGACGGTGCCGGGAGACCAGCGTCAGGGCGATCAAGCCGGCCACGAGGATCGCCGCGACGCCGACTGCTGTTCGCGGCGACGATTTAGCGACGGCCGGAGCCCGCTGACCGGTCGATCCCGATGCGGCGGACACGTAGATGGGGATGGTCAGCTCGCGAGGGCGGCCGTCGGTCCCGGTGCCCTTGACCCGGAAGAGGTGCCAGCCTTGCTCGGCATCGCGGGGGATGCGCACCCACACCGCGAAGTGGCCCTGCTGGTCCACGGTCGCGGTGGCCAGCAGCACCGGGACCGACTCGAAGTAGATCGACACCGTGCTCCCCGGCATGAAGCCGTCTCCGGCGACCTGGACCTCCTGACCAGGCTCAGGGGAGGCGTCGGTCACGGTCAGCTGCTGGTCCGACGGCGGGTACTGGGCGGCAGCCGGGGACGCGAGCATCAGCACCGCAGCGAGGCCAACCAGCGTGGTGAGCACTCGGCGAGCAGTCATCGGCCGTCCTTCGCGGTGAGCACCGTGTCGGCGTCGAGCCGCAGGAGTTCGTCGATGATCATGGGACCTCCGTCTGGGGTGGGCCGGGAGGAACTCCCGGTGGGTCTGGAGCGCACCTCGACCTTTACGCGGTCGGGCTCCACCATCGGCTGGCGGAGGATGTCGAGGCGGTAGGGGCCGGGGGCCACCTCGCCTTCCAGCGTGATGCGCACCGCCAGCGTGGCGCCCGGCGGAACGGTGACGTATGCCGAGTACACGTTGCGGCCCCGCTCCCTCCCGACCTCGAGCGGGACGACCTGCCCGTCGGCGGTGGCGGCGCGTGCGCGCAGTGGTGTGTACACCGACAGGTAGACGCGGTTGTCGCCGGGCGGGCCGGGGCCGGCGCCGGGCCCTCCCAGCACGTAGGCGGGGAGGCCGCTGGCCGGCGCCCGGTTCTCGAGGTGAATGTCGGCCACTGCGTCCATCTGGCCGCTGGTCGGGTCGAAGCGGGCACGGTACGAGATCGAGCGCCGGAGGAACCAGTCGACCTTGTTAGCGCCTGCGTTCTGGGTCACCAGGCCGAAGGCGTCGCTCCGCACGGGCTGCAGGGCGCCGGCCGCGCCCAGGCGGCTCAGGGCCCGCTGCTCGGCGGGGCGGGTGCTGTGGAGCAGGATGTGCTTGCCGGCCACCGCAGGGGCCAGGCCGCTGACGACGACAGGCATGGGGGGCATGTCGGCGGCGGCCAGACGAGACCACACCGCCTCGGCGGCGATGCCAAGGAACCTGACGCGTTCGTCGCCCTCGAAGCGGAGGTAGTGGTCGTGGAGCAGGACCGAAACGGCGTTGGCGGCGCTGAGCGGCTCGGGCCAGCCGGGCACCGCCACCGGCCCGGTGAGGGCGAGGAGGGCGGCCAAGCCGGCGGGGTCGACGCTCACCACGCCGTCGACCACCCCGCCGCCCTGGCGACGATAGAGACCCTCGGCCGCCTCGGCCACCGACGGGAAGTGGGGCGACATCGTCACGTTCTGCCACACCCGCTCAGGGGCGAAGCGGGCGTAGCGGGCCCGGAAGTCCGCCGGCCCCTCGAGTGTGGGCTCGGCCGCCGAGGCGGCATCGTTGAGCTCCGAGGTGCGACCGAACCGTTCGATACGCAGGCGGCCGTTCTCCGCCACCAGCACGCCGTAGTTGCCGATGATGCCTCCCGCAGCACGGGCTTCGGCGGGGTTCTGAACGGCCAGGAACCAACGGCGTGGGCCATGCCCACCGAGCAGCGCAGAAGCCAGCTGAGCGGCCCCGGCGGCCCGGTCCGCGTCACGATGGGCCGAGGCCAGGCGAGCCTCGGTCCGGTCGACAGCATTGGCCAGGGGAGGCAGCAGCCACGGCGAGCGAGCCGCGCCCACCCGGGCGTGCTCACGTCCGAGGGTGGCGGCTAGGGCGGCCAGAGGCGCCTCGACCGCTTTGACGCGGTCGAGGTCGAGACGCCCGGCCTGGACCCGGATGCCGGCGGCATCGGCCCCGGCGACGACCCGGGCCTCGGCTGCGGTCTCCTGTCCGGCTCTGGCCACCGCCCGTGCCGCCCGCAGCTGCTGGGCGACGACGGGAACGGCCAGCGCCGGCCGGGCGTACCAGGCATCCAGGGCAACCCGGCCACGCCCGAAGGCCGCTTCGGCGGCACCCAGCGCCTGCTCGGCACCCTCCCGGTCGCCCGACCTGGCGGCGGCCAGCCCCGCTTCGGCGGCCCCGGCGGCGGTGGCAAGGGACGGGCGCGCCGACCACAGGGCCTTGCCGGCACCGGCAGCGGCCAGCGTGGCCGACGCGGTGACCAGTAGGAGGGCCCACACCAGGCGGGCACGGGCGCGTCGGCGACGGGGAGCGGGGCGCGGAAGGGGCGGTGCGGTCATCAAGGGAGGGGCGGCCGCCTGAACGGGGCGCAGAGGTGTTTATCGGTGCGTACCTCGCCGCTCTTGAGTCGTATGCAGGCTTCGCCCGTCTCTGCTGTCATGCTCGGATCGAGAAGTGTGCCGCTGTTGTTCAAGTTGATTTAGGCAGCCTCCGATGCGTAGGTCATGCCCCCCGCCGCTCTGCCTCTTGCCCCGCGCTCCGCCGAGCGGCGTGGCATGCCCCGCGGCAGTCGGCTCGGGGACCACACCAACCGCTCCCGGGCAATTGGAGGCGACCGGCGGCTGGGCCTGGCGGCCAAGCGCGTCTTCGACGTGGTCGTCGCCACCGTCGTCCTCGTCGCTGCCGTACCGCTCCTGCTCCTCATCGCTCTGTTCGTCTGCATCGACAGTCCTGGCGCGGTTCTCTACCGGCAGCGCAGGGTCGGCCTCGACGGGCGGGTGTTCGTGATCCTCAAGTTCCGTTCCATGGTCGTGGGCGCCGACGCCCTACGGGACCTGCTGCAGCCGGCCAACGAGGCTGACGGGCCGCTGTTCAAGCTCGAGAACGACCCCCGGGTGACCGGAGTCGGGCGCTGGCTGCGCAAACTCAGCCTGGACGAGCTGCCCCAGTTGCTCAACGTGGTGGCGGGTGACATGAGCCTGGTCGGGCCCCGTCCGGCCCTGCCGTCGGAGGTGGCCACCTACGACGCGCGCACCGCCGGGCGCCTGTCGGCCAAGCCGGGCATCACCGGCCCCTGGCAGGTGTCCGGCCGCCACAGCTCCTCGTTCGAGGACTACGTGTCGCTGGACCTCGACTACGTCGAAAACCGGTCGTTCGGCGGGGACCTGGTCCTGCTCGCTTGTACCGTCCCCGTCGTCCTCCAGCGCACGGGGGCGTGAGCGGGCGGATACCAGAGGAAGTGCGTGGGCGCCCGAGGCCGTGTCTGTCAGACAGCTGCAGTCACAATCTTCAGGTCCCGGCTGGGCCCCTCTGGTTTCGGCCGGATCGATCGTACGAGTGGCGGCTCATCATGGCCCACTCCATGGGGCCTGGACGGTGCTCGTTCAAAACCCGCCTAGTCGAGACAGTCAGTTCGGCATAGTCATTCGCGCAACGATCTGCTGTGCGCTGGATGCGGCAATCGTGCGTAGCGCCGAAGCGGCGCAGAAGCGTCGGCTTGATCGTCGGATCGATGAAGTCGTGCAGTTCCACGAGATGGTCGGCGTCGAGCAGCCGCGGCTCGAGGTCCGGGTCGAGTAACGCAAGTTCTCCGCCCTCGATGTCCATGATGACCAGCGTCCGACCAGCCGGTATGAGCTTGAGCTCAGCGAGGGTGAACTCCCCGCGGACCTCCACCGTCACCCCGTTCAGCAAAGCCAGCTCGGCGCAGAGAACCCGTCCCTTCTCACTGATCTCGTAGGCGATGACATTGGCTGCGGGTACCCGCCAGGCGAGCCCGACGGCGTAATAACCCTCGGCTGCACCTACGTTGACGATGTTGTCGTACCCAACCGCGATCAACTGCTCGATTGTCGGGTGAAGCTCCTGCTCGTAGGAACCAAGAATCTTCGCGCCAAGATCACCATATGCCTCGACGTAGCGAAGCCCCTTGAACGGGCCGCGCTGCACCCTCCATACGGCAGCCTCCGCGACGGCGCGGCTCGCCGCCAGGTCGAGCCGGTGTTGTCGGCGAGCGCGTACAGCACTCCGTCGCCACCTGTACGCCATCCGCGCCCCAGCGTAGGCCGGCGGGGGCAGCTTGGCTCGGAGCACTTTCTCGAGGTCCACCGTCCTAGCCTGCCAGAACCAGCACCCGAGCGGGCGTGCTTGACCTGGTTATGGTTGACCAAGAGCGCCTTGACGCGGTCCCACCAGGACCTGAAAAAGACCCCCGTCCGATCCGGTGTCGCCCCGCGCGTTAATGGGCCTCCGTGGCAGATGCGGATCGATTTGGGCCTCTCGAGCGGTGCGCACCGAGTGGGCGTCGATCTCTGCCTGTCGCCGGCGCCGTGAATGGTCGGCCGTGCGGGTTGGACATCCGCCGTGGGCCCGCTCGTTCAAGACAGCGCGATGTGCCAGCCAAGGAAGCGGGCTCTTTCAATCTGGCCGGAGCCTCTCAGTCACCCAGTCCTCAACGACCGGGTGCCGAGGGAGGACCCCTTGAACGTCTCGGTGGCCACCTTCCCGCGTCAGTCGAACACTAGCGGTCAGCGTCTTCTTGTGCAGGTCGATAGCCGCTTATCTCTTACCCCCAGGTGCAGCTGCCTCGTTGCCGGTAACCGCATCCTTCTTTGGCCATCACGGCCGCTTTGAGTTGTGTGAACCTCGTCATTCAAGACAGGCTGCTACATCCCGATTCGTGGATCCTCATGGTCGAATTGAAACGCGAGGATCTGAGTGGCGACCTCGACGCAGGAGGTAGCGTCCTGTCGCACGCAGCGTGTAGCGGGGGTTGAGCCGGAGCGCCTCGCTCCATCGGCGCACGAACAGGCCCGCTTCATGGTCGCCGAGGGCCCCACGCGCCTGGTCGAATGCGGACGCGCCCCAGCCCAGTTGGGCCGCCCGGCGCGCCGCTCGAACCGATCTTTCCAGCACCTTGTCGCCACGCCGACGGGCGAGCTCCTCGTGCTGGCGCAGGACGGAGTCGACCCCGGCCGCCATGAGGACAGCATTCCCCGACACGTTGCCGCCGTGCCGACGATACCGGGCGAGTGGGTTGTCGTCGTAGGCGAAGCCTCCGAGCATGCTCAGGCGAAGCCAGAGGTCGAGGTCCTCGGCCGTCCGCTGGAACACGTTCCACCCACCCGCCTCGATCAGGCTGGCTCGGCGCACCATCGCGCTGGAGACCGCGACCCCGTTCCCGAGGAAGAGGTCGGCGTAGCCATCGATCCTGCGTGCGTACGGCCAGCGGCCGATGACACCGCTACGGCTGTCGATGAGCTCGGCGCCGGTATGGCACAGCACGGAACTGGGCTCCGCCTCCAACACCGCCACCTGACGAGCCAGCTTGTCCTCCCTCCAGGCGTCATCTGCATCGAGGAAGGCGACATACCTGCCAGCGGTGGCCGCGACTCCGGCGTTCCTCGCCGCGGCCGGGCCCCGGTTGGGTCGGGAAAGGCGGCAGATCCGCGGGTCCTCCCGGTCCACCCACGAGAGGTCCTCGGAGGAACCGTCATCGACGACCACGCATTCCCAGGCCTGGTAGTCCTGCGCAACCACGGAACGGAGCGCTTCAGCGAGGAAGGGACCGGGGTTGTACGCGGGTATGACCGCCGCGACGACGGGTTCCATCGGGGTCACCCGAACTACCGTGCCTGCGCCGCGTGCCTGGCGAAGCCCAGTCCGCTCGTCCCACCTGCTGTCGACAGCGCCAGCGGTCCGGTCATCGGCGGCGTACGGCCACGCAGTCGAGTTCGATCACCGACAGGTCAGGATTGACCGCAACAGGAAAGAAACCTGACACGGCGAATCCGAGGCTGGCCACTACGGCGAGCGACTCGGTGAAATCCGGCATGCCCTCGTAGACCGGCTGCAGGGACACCTCCGTCTGCATCGACCGCACGAAGGGCATCAGCGTCGCCGCGCCCTCCAGCACTTCGAGGTCGAAGCCCTGCGTGTCCAGCTTCAGATGGATGCGACGGTCTCGCAGGGCAGGCTCCCGCTCGAAGATCTCGTCCAGGGTGGCCACTCGCACGTTCTCGGTTCTCGCCCGGGCTACCGCTCGCAGATGAGGGGCGGACAGTGCCATCTCGGTCGGCGAGAGGAACGAGCTGAAGTCCGAACCCATGGCGACGTTGATGGAGGCCTCTCCAGCCTCGGCTCCGAGCGCCAGGTTGAACACCCGCCAGAGCGGGTCGGAGGCAGCCTTCTCCGCCAATACCTCGTGGCTGATGCTGACCGGCTCAAACGACCAGATCTCACCCCTGTAGCCCATGTCGCGGAGCGACACCGCGTAACGACCGATCTGGGCGCCGACGTCGAGGACGTGGTCGATCTTCTCCTGAGCGAATAGCCGGGACAGGTGCAGCGGCAACAGGGACGCCCGCTCGGCCGCCACGACCTCGATGCCGCGCGCCCTCAGCGCTCGGCGTCCGAGCGCCATCAGCCGGGCTCGTCGCCTCATGAGTCAGCCTCGGCACCATGCAGGGCGAGCGAGAACGTTGCCACCGCTCCGACACGAGACCATGGGGGCCGGGGCAGGCGCGACCGGGCGTACCTGGACCGGCCCAGCGGTACAACGATCGCTCGAGCGCAGCATGGGTGCCCCCTCGGCGGGCACCGCTCGGGCGCCGACGCGAGGGTATGGAACGGCGAAATAGCGACTTCGTCGTGTCTGGTCCTCACGATCCCAAGATCTCCTGATACACCTGCAGGTGGGCTCTCGCGGCCGTGGCCCAGTCGAAGGCCATGGCTCGCTCGCGTCCCGGTGCCGCCAGCCGGTCTGCCTCGTCGGGGTCCGAGAGTACGTCGTCGAGTCCCTCGGCCAGGCCTTCGCCGGTCGGCTCGACGAGGCGGGCCGCCTCCCCGCACACCTCGGGCAGTGCCCCGGCCCTGGCCGCCACGACCGGAGCGCCGGCGGCCATCCCCTCCAGGGCCGGTAGGCCGAAGCCCTCGTAGGTGCTGGGCACCGCCACTGCCGCGGCGCCAGCCATGAGACCTGCAACGGTAAGGGGCGGAAGCCTGCCGGGCATGGCGACCCGAGGCAGCGCCGAAAACAGATCTGTACGGCGACGGTCGGGCGGCCCGCAGAGAACCAGCATCACATCCGGATGTCGTGACGCGAGCATCCGCCATGCGTCGGCGAGCGCGGCGAGGTTCTTGCGTGTGGTCGCACCCGCGGCGTGGACGACGTAGCGTCCGGTGACGCCGAGCCCGGCCAGCTCTGCCTCCGCCAGCGGTGACGGACGACGGAATTCCTCGCTCAGCCCGTAGGGGATCACCCATATCCGCTCGACACCGCAGAGCTGGCGGATCTCCTCCTCGGCGAACCGCGACGGGCAGATCACCCCCGCCGCCCGGCGGGCGCTCCGGATTGCGAACCGCGGGAGGGAACCCTCGTCGGCGAACCTGGCCGGCGGCAGGTCGTGCACGGTGACGACCTCGGGTAGACGCCCCGGCGGTACCCGCAGGTCGAAGCGGTGCATCAGATCCGCCCGTGGGTACAGGGCCCGCCCAGCCAAGGCGGCCACCCCCGCCGGAGCCCGACTGACAAGCCGCATCGGGAGGCGTACGTCAACATTCATCTCGGCGCGGAGCGAGGCGACCGTGGTGCCGGCGAAGTGCCATCCATCCGACGCCAACCGGCGCATCGCCTCTTGGATCTTGCTCTCGTAGTGCTGCTGGCCCATCGGGCTCGAGGTGGCCAGCGACGCCCAGTGGACGCTGGGGCTCATCGGACCCACCGGCTCGGCTCTGCCCGAGCCGGGTCGCGTCGACACCGCTTCGCAGCGTTGCCGAATCGGGGGAACGTCGACGTGTGCCCGTAGGCCGCAGATGCGGCCATCGCCGGTGTCACACCCTCGTCGGGGACGGGGAGACAGGGTCAGCCACCGTAGGCCACCAGCAGCTCCTGGGCCGTCCGGTCCCAGGAATAGCGTTTCGCGGTCTCGCTTTCGCAACCCATTGGCGCGTCGATGGCCGCCAGGATCGCGGCTCGGATCTCCTTCGGGCTGTCGGGGTCCACCACTCGGGCGCAGTCTGCGAAGTACTCCTCCACGCACGGCCCCCTGCCGATCACGACCGGCGTGCCCGCAGCGAGCGCCTCAGCCGTGCTGAGCCCCGTCGTCTCGTAGTGGGACGCCAGCACGTGGACGTCCGCCGCGGCGTAGACGTCGGCCAGCTGCCCCGGCGACAGGTTCGGTATGTGGACCAATGACGGCAGCGCGTGCCGGCAGGCGTCCAGAAACGCCCCGTTGCCGGGTAATACCTCCCCGACGAGGACCAGGCGGCGGGGTACGCCCCGCATGGCGTGGCTGAGAGCCAGCTGGTTCTTTATGGGCTCGGGGCGCCCGACACAGAGCACGAAGGCCCCATGGCCGACCAGGGCGCGCCCCCTCTCGGCCGACCCACCGAAGAAAACCGGTTCGACGCCGCTGTGGACGACCGCCACCGGCGGGACGGGGGTTCCGGGGGTGTAGCGGCCGAGGTCGTCGGAGAGAAGGCGCCCTTCGGCGACGCTGTTGACCACGAGGAGGTCGGCCGTGGCGATCGCCCGTAGCGAGTCGCGAAACCGCTCCCATTGGCTAGCCCGTAGCTTTGGGTGGCGGACCCGGCTCAGCCCATGGTAAAGACGGTTCACGATTGATGCGCCCCTGCCCACCCTGCGCCTGACCGGCCCGAGCCGGACCGTCGCCGGAAAGTAGACCGGGCTCACCACCAGGCGCCCGCGGGGACGTCCCAGGCGAGTCAACTCGGTGGGGTCACCGAAGAAGTGCACGACATCGAATGGTTGTGTGGTCGCCAGGCCGGCACCGCCGATCACCACGTGGACGCCGGTCCGCCGCAACGCCGCCGCCGTTCGCAATTGCTGGGTCTTGTGGCCGCCCTGATGGGTCCACGTGTCCCCGTAGGGGACGATACAGACTTTCATCAGCCGCGGTAGACGTTGGTAATCGGATCACCGATCTTGCGGAACAGCACTATGAGGCTCTCACCTAGTGCACCCGTTCGGAACCGGGAGGAGCGTAGGAGCACCCGGCCGTAGATCTTGGGCACCGGAAGACGTCCGACGTTGTAGGTCACGGCCTCGATGGCCAGCCCAGCCCGCTCGCCGATTCTGCGCAGTTCAGTGAGGCTGACGGGACTGATGTGGCCGTTAGACCTGTAGTCGTTCTCCGAAAATCCCTTGGGGTACCCGCGCGCAAGGTAGCTCAGCCGGGAAGCCACATGCAGAATGTTGGGCGTGGTCACGACCAACCATCCCTGGTTGCGAAGGCACCGGGCTGCTTCGCGGACGAGCAGCAACGGGCGCTCCATGTGCTCGATTATCTCGATGGCGACGACGCCATCGGCTGTTCCCGATGCGAATGGCAGGCACACGTCTAGGTCGCAGATCACGTGTGGAGCCCGGTCGCACCAGAAATTTCCGAGCTTGAACTCGGCCGCTACGGCCCGATAGCCGCCGATCACCAGGCGATCAGTAAAGGAGCCGTGGCCGGCGCCCGCGTCGATTACATAGTGGTCACCGGGCGGGTCGATGAGTTGCGCCACCCGGAGATGCGTGTCAACTCCGGCGCTTGCATCTGGATCGAGGATCTTCGGTGGCAATTGTCTTTCCACGGGTTCAGTGGCCAACCAGCGACGTCAAACGAGCCGCCGCTGATCAACATGCGAGACGCCGCTGAAACTCGCTAGGCGCGTGAAGTCCGGAACGTTGGCAACGAGGTGATCGAACGATCCCATTCCGGCGACCTTGCCGTGTTCCAGGAACAGGATCTGATCGCAGCCGCGCACCGTCGTGAGGCGATGAGCGATGATCACCTTGGTGATGGATCGGTCGAGGGACTCGAGTGTCTCGGCGATGGCGGCCTCCGTCACGAGGTCGAGGGATGAGGTCGCCTCGTCGAGGACGAGCAACGACGGGCGCCGGTAGAGCGCCCGGGCGATGCCGATGCGCTGCCGTTGGCCTCCTGACATGCGGGCGCCCCTCTCGCCGATCATGGTGTCGAGGCCTGCCGGCAGTGAGCGCACGAAGGTGGCGAGCTGAGCCTGCTCCAACGCGCTCCACACCTCGTCGTCGTCGACGGCGAGGCCACGCCCGCCGAAGACAACGTTGTCGCGAATCGAGCCGTCGAGCATGAAGACGTCCTGGGGGACATAGCCGATGATCCGGCGCCAGGCGAGCATGTTCGCCCGATCGAGGGCGACCCCGTCCACCTCGATCGTGCCGTCAGTCGGCTCGAGCAGTCCGAGCAGGAGGTCGACCAGGGTCGTCTTGCCTGCGCCTGAACTCCCCACGATGCCGAGGGACGACCCAAACAGCACCCGCACGGTCACGGCGTCCAGTGCCGGGACATCGGCGGCGCCATAGCTGAAGGACACGGAGCAGAACTCGATTTGCCGCTCGAAGGCCAACGGTGCCTGGCTCACGCCGTCTTCGTGCGTGGTGGGCTGGTGGAGCTCGTCCTGGATCTTCCGCAAACTTACCGAGGCCGAGCGGACGCCGTTAAGGGTGCTCAGGAGCCGGCTCAGCGACGGGAGCGAGCGAAAGGCGATGGCGACGACGAGGCCGAGGGTGGCGATCGCCTCCCCGCTGCGCTGGAGGGTGAAGAGCCCGGCGGCGAGGAGGCCGATCCCAAGCGTCACCGACGTCTCGAGGATCTGACGGCTCGTCGCGGCAAGAAAGACCTTCCGTTGGCGCGCCGATGCGAGCTGGGCCCGGTGGCGGGCGTGCTCGCCGGAGACGACGTCGGTGGCGACGGCCACCTGGAAAGCCTTCACCCCGTGCAATCCCTCCATCATCGCCCGAGTGGTGAAGATGTTCGCTTCCTGCTCGTCGTCGGCGGCCCGGCGGACAGCCGGGGCCAGCCCCATGAGGAGCACGCCGGCGACGAGCCCGAAGTACACGATCATGGCGAGCGCAACGAGCGGCTGCAGGAGGGTCAGCGTAGAGGCGAGAGCGACCAGCATGAGTATGTCGACCGAAGCCAGTGCCGCAGCGCCGACGACATTGGCAGACACGTCGGCCGTGCACCAGCCGAGGACGGAGATGAGTTCTGCCGAGCTGCGCCGGAGGTGCGCGGCGTACGGGTAACGGAGGGCACGCTCGAAAACCCGCGTGGACAGCCATGCATCACTCTCCGCATGCAGGCGCGCCTGCATCTTCGCGGCGAGGAAGCCGAGCCCGCTTCTCAGAAGGAGGAGGAAGAACACAGCCGACGCCGCTCTGACCGTGAACTGGTCCCGGTTCGACGCGGAGACCAGGCCGCTCCAACTCGGTTGCTGTGCTCGATCGTCGACGAGCACGGCTATGACGCTGAAGAGACCACCGATCGCCGCCGCCTCGACGACCGCCAACACGACGGACAGCGCGACGGCAAAGGCCAGCCTGCGGCGGATCGTGCCGGGCAGGAGCCTGATGGCGTCGCGAACGACCGAAGGGATAGAAACAGTCGGGACGGTCATCACCGGCGCCAGCGCCGCGCGAGCGACCGTTCCCGAAGGTGATCCGCCGCCCGCCGGTAGACCTCGTCGTACTCCAGGGCTATGTCCGACCAGTCGACCCGCTCGGCTCGCGCCCGCCCGGCTTCCCCGAGCCTCCGCGCAAGGTCCCGGTCACCGGCGAGCGTTACCAGCGCGGCGGACAACTGGGCGGTGTCACCCGGTGGCACCAGGAGCCCGTTCTCGCCGTCGCCGACCAGTTCGGGGACGCCGCCGACCCGTGTCGCCACCACCGCCCGCCGAGCAGCCATCGCTTCGAGGTTTACGATGCCCATGGGCTCGTGGAGCGACGGCAGCACGAAGAACTCTGACCCCGTGAAGAGCGCGGGGACGTCCTCTCGGCTGGTCGCGCCGAGGAAGGCAACCCTCTTCCGCACGCCAAGATCGCTGACCAGCGCCTGGAGGCTCGCTCGCTCCGAACCGTCCCCGGCCAGGACGAGGTCATACGGGAACCCGTCACGGACGGCGGACGCGAAGGCCCGCACCAGGACATCGAAGCCCTTCTGCGGGACCAGGCGGCCAATCGCGAAGACGTAGGGACGACCGGTGGGCGACCCCGCGGGATGCACGTCGAAGTCGTCGAGCGACACGCCGTTGTAGACCACGCTTCCCCGCCCGCCCAGGTCGATGCCCGACCACTCCTGTGCTTCGGCCAGCGTGGCGGCGGAGCAGGCGGTGACCGCGTCGGCGTCGCGCAGCAGCTCACGCAGCAGTCCGGGGAGCACCCGGGACCACTCGTACACCCTGGAGGCGTCCATGGTGAGCTCGCCCTGAAGGGTGACCACGAGGGGAAGTGCGAGACGGCGGGCGGCGCGGAGTGCGTACCAGCCGTTGATACCCACGCACTGGACATGCACGACCGACGCATCGTGGGATCGGATGTCGGCGGTGACCCGGCGGGCGATGGCGCCGCGGGTCAGCACCGCTCCCAGGAACTGCTTCGGGGGCCGCTCGGCCCCCCGGAACAAGTGCCGGCGGACCTCTATGCCGTCCACCAGGTCGGTCGGCGGCAGGCTCTTGGGCCACCGCATCGTCACCACGAGAGGGCTGGCACCTGAGGCGCGCTGACGCAGCGCCAGCTGCCGGACGGCCTCCTCCACGCCGCCCATGTGCGGGTAGAAGTTGCTCGCCACGATCGCCGGCCTCGGCGACGCAGGCGCCGGTCGCACGTCGCGGGGTGCGGGCGAAGGCTTGTGAGAGCTCACCGACATCAGGCGGCCCCCAAAGGCTCGGACAGGGAAGGGTCGGCATGGCCGAGTGCCGCCCCGTAGGCCTCCATGGTCAGGCGCACCATGCGCTCGACGGAGAATTCCTCCTCCGCTCGCCGGCGGGCGGCCTCACCCATGGCCAGGGTGGCTTCCGGGTCGCCGGCCAGCCGGACCAGCGCGGCTGCGACGGCATCCGGCACCGGCTCGACCAGCAGGCCGGTGCGCTCGTGATCGACCAGGTCGAGCAGGCCGCCGCGGGCCACGGCCACGACGGGCAGGCCGGACGCCATGGCCTCGAGAGCGGCCATCCCGAACGCCTCCGTGGCCGGAGCCAGGTAGGCCCCAGCCCGGCCCAGCTCTGGCGTCACGTCGGCCACCCGGCCGGTGAAGCGGACGCGGTCGCCCATGCCCAGGTCGCGGGCGAGCGCCTCCACCCGGACCCGCTCGGTGCCCTCCCCGACGATGGTCAGCTCGGCGCCCGGAGGAAGCCCCGGAAGGGCGGTGGCGAACCCCCGCAGCGCCAACTCGTGGCCCCGGCTCCGGGAGTCGGCTGCCAGGCGACCCACGGTCACGAACCGCCCGATGGCGTCGGGGCCCCGGAGAGCGACGGAGGAAGGGCGGGCACCATGGGGCACGAGGACGCCCTTCCTCCCTACCCTGGCCAGCACGGCCCGGGACGGGCCGAGCGTACGGGTGACTCCGGCGTCGATGATGCACCGGCGGGCCCGGCCGGCCAGGCGCCGGCAGGAGCCGCGGCCCTCGTGGGCCAGGTCGAGGAAGTGGAACGTCTCGACCACGGGCCGGCGGGCCAGAGCGCCCGCCGCCACCGAGGCGGCAGTGGCATGGGTGAGGTGGGCGTGGAGGAGGTGGAACCGGCGGCTGAGCCTGGCCAGGCGCAGCACCGACCGGGCCGCCGCCCAATCGGTGAGTCGGAGGTGATGGACGGGAACGCCCCGCCCGGCGAGCACGTCGTCGAGCCCCTCCCCGCCCGCCTCGCACACCACCTCAGCCTCGACTCCGGCCGACCGAAGGCCGGCGGCCAGCTCCACCACGTGGCGCTCGGTGCCGGCCAGGCGGGAGGAGGAGACGACGAGCAGCGCTCTCAAGGGGGTCCCCGCGACGGGGCTCATCCTGCCCGCTCCGGCACCGGTTGCTCGCCGATGTGGCGGACCACCCGGGCCGGCGCCCCGACGGCGACGGCCCCGGCGGGGACCTCGCCCCGAACCAGGGCGTGGGCGCCGATGACGGCCCGCCCGCCGATGGTGGACCCCTTCAGGACCGTGACCTTGGAAGCCAGCCACACGTCCGGCCCGATCGTCACCGGCGCCACCCTGGTGGCCCCGGCCGAGGGTGGGAAAGCGGGGTCGTGATCGTGGTCGCGTACCGAGACGAGCTCGGCCAGGAACGTCCCCCGGCCGATGCTGACCGAGCGTCGGCTCGCGATCGTGCAGTGGTGGCCGAGGAAGCACGAGCTCCCGAGGTCGAGGGTGGCGCCGCCGTACACGGCCAGGGTCGTCCCGTCGTCGACCTCGCACCCGTCGCCGATGCTCAGCCGGGCGCCGGGCTCGAGGACGAGGCGGCACCACCTGCCGACCACCGCCCTGCGCCCCACTGTCACGCCTCGCCACCGCATCGCCCACACACGGGCGCGCACCCGCCCAATGACTCTCCGGCGCCGCCGCGCCAGGCTCACCAGCTCGCCACCTTCCCGAGATGCGGCTGCGAGACGGAATGGCTGTGGCGAGTGCCGGCGCCGGCGCGCCTCGGGGCACTGAGCAGGTCGTCGTAGGCGGCCGATGTCGCGGCGGCCACGCGCTCGGGCGAGAAGGCCGCCGCCGTGACCCTGGCCGCCGAGCCCAGGCGGGCCCTTAGCCGGGGGTCCGCCGCCAGCTCGGCCAGGGCCGCGGCCAGGGCGGCGACGTCGCCCGGCGCGAACAGCCTCCCGTCCACCCCGTCGGTCACGACCTCGAGCGGCCCGCCGGCGGCGGCGGCCACGACGGGCAGCCCGGCGGCCATGCCCTCCACCACCACCAGGCCGAACGGCTCGGGCAGGACGGAGGCGTGCACCAGCAGGTCGAGGCGGGCCAGCTCGGCGGGCACGTCGTCGACGAACCCGGTGAACTCGACCCTCCCGCCGATGCCCAGGTGATCGACCGCCGTGCGGAGCTCCTCCTCGTACGAATCCTCGCCGAACAGCGGCGCGCCGATGAGCACCGCGCGATGCTCACCGCCGGGGAAGGCACGGGCGAACGCGTCCAGGAAGAGGTGCTGGCCCTTCCAGCGCGCCAACCGCCCGACCATCCCGACGCGAAGGGCCCGGGTCGGGCGGTGCCCGTTCAGGGAGCGGGAGGGCGCACGGTTCACCATCACGGGGCTCGGCACCACCACGCCGGGCCGGCGGCGGGCGCCGAGGGCAGCCAGCGTGGCCCGGGAGTTGGCGATCACCATGTTGGGTGCCACCCGCAGGACGACGCGTACCACCCGGGCGGCGGTGCCCGGGAGGTAGTCGTCGGCGATCCGGTCACGGACGTGGCACACGACCGGTATGCCGGCCAAGCGGGCGGCCATGCTCCCGTACAGCGCGGCCTTGAGGGAGTTGGTGTGCACGAGGTCGGGACGGAGCTGTCGCAGGCGGGCTCGTACGGCGAGGACGTAGGCGGCGGTGTCCCACAGGCTCAGGAGGGGCACGGCGCCCGGCCGGACCAGGCGGCGGGGAAGCGAGCGGGCCCTCTCCGCCATGGGGAGCACCTCCACGCTGACGGCGGCGGCGCGCAACCTGGCCACCAGCGGTCCGTCCTGGGCCAGGATGACGTGCGCCTCCACCCCCTCCAAGGCCAGCAGCAGGCGCAGCAGCGCCAGCTCCCCGCCGGACAGCTGGGCGCAGTGGTCGAGGTAGACGACGCGCCGGCGCGACGGCTGCCGGTCGTGGCGGGCTCTGCGGGCCTGCTCCAGAGCAACGGCGAAGGCGCCGGCGCGCTGGTCCCACGTCGGGACGTCGGTTGCGGGCAAGCCCGAAGGCGGGTCTTCGAGGGCACGCCGGACCTCGGCGGCGAACGTCTCGGCCGGGCTGGTGCGCACCGGCTCCCCCAGGTCGCCGAAGGCGACCAGCGGGGTGGCGACGGTGGGCGTCCCAATGGCCAGGCACTCGTAGGCCTTGATCGGGTCGAGGCTCTCGGTGAAGGGCGTGACCAGGTGGGGAACGATGACCACGTCGGCGTGCTGCAGGTAGGCGGGGACGGCGTCGTGCGGACGGGCGCCGAGCAGATGGACGTTCGGGACCGCCGCCAGCTGGGCGGTGGAACCGGCGGTCATGGCGTTGGGGCCGACCAGCACCACCTGCAGGTCGGCCAGTTCGGCGGCGAGCTGCTCCACCAGGGACACGTCGAGGCGCTGATCGTGGAGGCTGCCCACGTACACGGCGGTCCGCCCGGCGGGCAGGTCGGCGGGCCGGGGCCGAGGCGACCGGAACCGCTCCACGTCCACGGCGTTGGGCACCAGCACCACCTCGCGGATCGCGCCCCTCGATTCGCGCAGGGCGGGTGAGCAGACCACCACCACGCCGGCCTCGGACAGGAGCTGGCGCTCGTCGTGCTCCCGTCGTCGGCGCTCCCGGGGCCCGACCTCCTCCAGCAACCAGTCGTCGGTGACGTCGTAGAGGCTGGGCCAGCCGGTCTCCCGGCCCAGGGAGGCGTAGGTCGAGTCGTTCACCCACAGCGTGGGCGTGGCGAGGCCCAGGCGTCGGGCTGCACTGCGGACCTGGCGGCGAAGGGACCGGTCGGCGAAGGGGCCGAGCGCCCGGGGCAGGACCTTCACCGGCCGCAGGGCCAGCACCCGGCCGGCGTCGTCCACCCGTCGCAGCCGCGGTCCGCCGGCTCGGGGCCACCTGCCATGGAGCAGATGAGCGGCGACATCGTGGGCCGGTTCCACGAACAGCACCCGCAGGCCGGGATCCCGCGCCAGCAGCTCCCGGACCAGAAACTGGTTCCGCCGCCAGGTTTCGTCCCAGGCCTCGAGCGAGCACACCACCAGCTCGGAACCGGGCGGGCCCGGCGATCGGGATCCTGCCGTGTCGCGGTGGACCCGGGTGGGGTGGCGGGACAGCACGCGGGCCAGGCGGGCGACGATCCGCGCCCGTTCCCGCTTCACGGGCGCCCCCCACCTGCCGGCGGCCAGGAGGGCAACCAGGCGCAGGAGCGAGCCGGTGAGCAGGGCCAGGCGGTAGCCGACGAGGGCGGGGGCGCCAGAGTGCTTGGCCACGAAGTGCTCGGTGCCCCGGCAAAAGTGCTCGAAGACGAGCTCGGGCGCCGCCTCGCCGCTGGCGCCCCCCACGTGCTCGGCCACGGCACCGGCCACGAGGGCCACCTCCCAGCCGGCATCGCGCACCCGCCGGCACAGGTCGGCCTCCTCGCCGTAGAGCCAGAAGCGCTCGTCGAAGCCGCCGAGCTGCTCGAAGACGTCCCGGCGGACGAGGAGGCAGGCGCCGACCACGAAGCCCTCGCGGTGCCGGTCCAGCCGGCCGCCCCCCAGCCGCAGCAGGCCCAGCGCCTCCGCCCACGCCCTCGGTGCCGACGGGAAGGGCCACCACGCCCGCTGCTCCCGCCCATCGGGCGCCACCAGCCGGGGCCCCACGACGGCCCGGGCGGGAGCGGCCCCGAGGTGCTCGATGAGCTCCTCCAGATCCCGGGCCACGATGCTGGCGTCGGGGTTGAGGAACAGGATCAGCTCGCCGTCTCCACGGGCCGCGCCCTGGTTGGCGGCCCGGGCGAAGCCGAGGTTCGCGGTGTTGCGGATCACCGTGGCTCCCTGGGAAGCGGCCACCTCCGCGCTGGCGTCGGTGGAGGCGTTGTCGACCACCACCACCTCGACAGACGGCGGCAGGGCGTCGAGGCAGCGAGGGAGCAGCACGGCCGACTGGTGGGTGACCACGACGACGTCGACCCTCATCCCGACGCTCATGCCACCACCTCGCGGTAGAGCTGGCGGTGGTCCTCGGCGACGGCCGCCCAGGAGTACTGCTGGGCCCGGGCCCGGGCCCGTTCGGCCAGGTTGTTGCGCAGAAAAGGATCGGCGGCGAGGGAGCGGAGGGCCGCCCGGAGGGCAGCCGGGTCGCCGGGAGGGACGATCAGCCCGCCGTCGCCCACCACCTCGGGCAGCGCGCCCGAACGCGACGCCACGACAGGGACCCCCGACGCCATTGCCTCGACGGCCACCCGGCAGAACTGCTCCGTCCAGTCCGTCGTGGGGAGCGACGGGATGACGACCACGTCGAACCGTGGGTAGATGCCCGCCAGAACGGCGTTGGAGGCGAAGCCCGAGAACCGGACGCGGGCCGACAGGCCGAGCTGACCTGCGCGAGCTTCGAGGGCCGGGCGGTAGGGCCCGTCGCCCACTACCTCGAGTGCCATCGAAGGCTCGGTCGACACCGCGTCCAGGATCACCTGGACCCCCTTTCGGTGGTCGAGGCGTCCCACGTACCCCACCACGATCCCGGCCCCCTCATCGGCGGGTGGCGCGACCGCGGCCGGCGCGAACCGGTCGACGTCGACCCCCAGCCCGAGGTGGCGGACGATCCCGCGGAAGCCCTTTCGCCGCAGGACGTGGCCGGCCTCCTGGTTGGCCACGTACACGGCGTCCGCCTCGGCCAGCGCCCGGCGCTCGAACCAGCGGAAGGGGAACGGGTAGCGCTTGTGGATGTTCTCGGCCGAGTACAAGAGCAGGGAGGCGGACCGGCGGTAGCGGCGGCGGAGGAGCCGGAGCTCGGCCACGGCCAGGCTGGCCGGTTCCTCGTGCACGTCGATCACGTCGAAGGCCGTCTGGCGGAGCAGGCGTCGCAGAGGCCTCGGGTCGTAGAGGAAGCGGAAAGGGTGCCGGCCCATCGTCCCGACGGGAACGACGAAGTCGTCGTCGCTCACGTCGAGCGTCACGTCCCTCCCACCCTCGTTCCAGCGGCGCGGGCTGACGACGTGCAGCTCCACCCCCCGGCGGCGCAGCTCGCGGTCGCGCTCCCGCCAGCCCGTGACCACCGCGCTGTGGTAGATGCGCAGGACCCGGAGGCGGCGCTCATGACGGGGGTCAGCGCGCCGCTCCCCCACTCAGCCGGCGTTCCTGGTCGTGCGGAAGAACCGGGAGCGCTCATCCTCACGTACGGAATGGCGCCCACGCGCCTCGCCGTAGCCGTAGCCGTAGCCATAGGTGCCGGAGGCCTCGAAGGTGCCGGGGTCGGCGGCGTTGACGACCACGCCCACCACGGTGGCGCCGGCCTGGGCCAGGCGGGCCCGCAGCTCGTCGAGCAGGCCGGTGCTCACCATCTCGGGGCGCACCACGACGACGATCGCATCGGCTCGGGTGCTCAACACTCCTGCATCGGCAAGGGGCAGGACGGGAGGGCTGTCGACGATCACCAGGTGGCTCTGGCGCAGCGACCCCAGGGCAGCCTCCATCGCCGGCCCGGACAGCGTGCTGGTCGGCTGAGCTTGGGAGGGCCCGGCCGTGAGGCAGCCCAGGGAGCCGCTCAGATGGGCGGTGTCCACCACCCCGGCGACCTCAGCGGGGTGGAGGCGCTGGTCGAGCACGGTGGTCAGGCCCCGCTCGTTGGGCAGGCCCAGCATCCGGTGCAGGCGGGGGCGGCGCAGGTCGGCGTCGACGAGCATGGTGTCGACACCGCTCTCGGCGAAGGCGATGGCCAGGTTGACGGCGACCGTCGACTTCCCCTCGCCGGCCAGGGCGCTGGTCACCAGCAGCACCCGCTGGTCCTCGCCCACCCCGGCGACCGCCAGGTTGGATCGCACGATCCGGTACGCCTCGGCCACCTGGGAGTCGGGCCGGTCGAGCACCGCCAACGGGTCGCGGCGGGCCCTGCGGCCGCCCAATCGCGGCACGACAGCAAGGACCGGGGAGCGCAGGGCGCCCTCCACCTCGCCTGCCGTGCGGACGTGGGCGACGAGGTGCTCCCGGGCCAGGGCCAGGCCGAAGCCGGCGAGCAGGCCCACCAGGCCGGCGATCGCCGCGGCGCGCGCCGGGCGCGGTGACACCGGCGAGCCGGGCACACCGGCGGGGACGAGGATCGAGGTCTCCCAGGCGGGGCTGGCCGCGGTGAGGCGCAGCTCGTGCAGGCGGGCCTTCTGCACGGCCTGGTCGCCGATGACCAGGTCCCGCCGCGACCGCAGTGCCTCGGCCTCGGCGTCCTGACCGGCCGCCTCGGCGGCGGCCAGCTCCCCCACCAGGCGGTCGAGGTCGCCGGTCAACTCGCCGAGGCGGGCGGTGACGGCCGCCGTCTGGCGGGACACGTCCTCCTCGGCCCGCTGGCGGCCGATGTCAAGATAGGCGGTGGCAACGGCGGCGGCCAGGCGCCGGGCCCGGCCGGGGGACCCGTCCCTGGCGGTGATGCGCAGCACGCCCAGGTCCTCCACCTGGCCAGCGCGCACCGCACCGGCCAGGGACGGGCCGGTGGCGCCGCCACCCACGGCCCGGGCCGCCTCGGCCAGCACGGCCGGGCTGGTGGCGATACGCGCCTCGGTGCGCACGCCGACCCCGCTGGCGGCGTCCTCCCCGCCGGTCGTTCTGGCCGAGAACAGCAGGTCGGTGGACGACTGGTACACGGGCGTCTGGCGCTGGGTGACGGCGCTGGCCACGCTCACGGCGACGGCGACGGGTACGAGCAGGGCAAGCTTGCGGCGCCAGAGGAAGCGCAGGTACTGGGCCAGCGAGGACGGCTGGGTGGCGGCAGACGTGATCATGGGGCGCTCGTCATCGTGAGTCGGGGTGGACGGGGGGAAGAGGTGGCGTCACCGTGGCGATGGGCCCACAGCACCAGGCCAGCGCCCATGAACGTGGCCAGCGCGACCCCCCGGGTCCAGAAGATGTCGAACTGGGCATGGGCGAGCGCGGCCACGAAGATGCCCGCTCCGGCCAGGCTGGCGAGATGGGCCTGCCCACCCGCGGCCCACCGGCCCGAGTTCCGTGTCGCCAGCCTCAAGGTGCCCACCACTATGCCGCCCAGCAGTACGACGCCGAACACGCCCGTCTCGGCCCAGGTGAGGAGGAGCAGGTTGTTGGGGTCGCCCTGGCTCCCCCGGCCCTTCACGACGGCCAGGAAATTGCCGGCGCCCACTCCGAGCGCCGGCTGGCGGCGGATTGTGGCCAGTCCGCTCGACCAGGTGAGCACCCGGGTGCCGGCGCTGGTGTCGGGGTCGGGTTCGTGGACGCCCGAGAACACGTTGCCGGGCACGGCGACCAGCACCAGGGCCACGGCCACGGCCGCCACCGAACCGGCCGGCCACGCCAGCGAGGGACGGTTCAATGCGGCGAGCAGTGCCAGAGCGGCGAGGGTCCCGACCCACGCGCCGCGCGACCCGGAGAGCACCAGGCCGGAGGCGATCGACACGGCGGCGGCGGCCATCAGGCCCCGTGGGCGGCGGTGGTCCGTCAGTGCCATGGCAACCACGGCGACGAGCCCGAACGACAGGACGAAGCCGATCCAGTTCTTGTGCATCCCGAGCGCGTAGACGGCGAACCACCGCCCCTGGATGGCGCCGGTGATAGTGGTGGCCGCTCCGAGCGCAGCGGACCCGGCGACGAGTCCCACCACGGCCCGGCGCACCGCCCGGCCGTCGGCCGGCATCGCATGGACGACGGCGACGCCCAGCAGCACCAGGGCGGCCCGCTGGGAAGTCTCCACCAGGACCCGCCCGGGATCGGCGGCCCACGCCGCCGACGCCGCCGTCCACACCACGAACCCCACGGCCGGAACCGCCAAAGGCCCCAGTAGCGGGCCGGGCTGGCGGCCGACGGCCCAGTCCACCAGGAGGACGGCGCCGACCACGAGGAGTAGCCCGTCGCTCAGGCTCACCAGCAGGCCCCCGGCGTTGAGCGCGTACGGCAGTAGGCACAGCGGCAGGAGCAGGGCGGTGGCGGCCGGGCGGTCCCTCGTGGCGGCTACCACCGCCACCAAGGCGGCACCGGCAACAACGGCGATCGGCCCCAACTCGACGCTGGCCAGCGCGCTGATGACGCCGCCGAGGACGCCGGCCGCCACGAAGAGCGCCGGCCGCATCAATGTGCCTCCGCCGTCTCTTGGGCGCCGGCCGCGTCGCCATAGCGGTCGAGGACGGCCTGCATGGGGTAGGGCCCGAGCCCCTCGCCGCCGCAGCGGCGGCACCAGCCCGGAAAGTGCTCCACGAGCAGGCGGAGCTTCCGAGCGAAGGCCTCCTCGGACCAGCCGTCGGCGTGGCGCTGCAGGGCGTCGGCGTCCCACGCCCGCCCGGCGGCAGCGGCCAGGGCCTCGGCCAGGGTGCCGGCGTCGGCGGTGTCCACCAACAGGCCCGTCTCGCCCGGGACCACGGTCTCGAGGGCGCCGCCGCGGGCCAGGCAGACGGCCGGCCGGCCGGCCGAGTTGGCCTCGATGGGCACCAGGCCAAGGTCCTCGTCGCCCGGCATGACCAGGGCTACGCAACGGGCGTACAGGTCGTCGAGCTCGGCGTCGACGACCCGCTCCCGGAACTCGACGCCCGACCCGGCCAGCGCGTGCAGCCGCCCACTGTCGGGCCCCCGGCCGACGACCACCAGCCGGGCCCCGAGCAGCCCGGCGGCCCCGATAGCCGCGTCGATGCCCTTGGAAGGGAGCAGCCGGGACACGACGAGGAAGAAGTCGCCCTGTTCGGCCACCGCCGGCCGCCGGCGAACCGGCGGGGGCAGCACCTCGGCCCAGCGGCCGTAGGTGTCGTAGATCTTGCCCGCGGCGTTGGCCGAACAGGTGACGAACAGGTGCGGGGTGGCGGCCGCCGCCAGGTCGAGTGTCCGCATGCGCCCGAGCAGACGCTTGGCGAGGACGGCCGATCTGGACGCGCCGACGTAGCGGGCCGTGTCCCACAGCCAGTGGGGTGGGCTGTAGAGGTACCCGATGTGACAGCCCTGGGAGCGCATCCCGTGGGCGAACGAGGTGCTCGACGACACCAACACGTCGGCGTCCACAGGGCCCAGCCGGCGCACCGCCCACGGGTACAGCGGCAGGCCGGCCCGGAAGTGGCGCCGGAGGGGGCGCACCCGCTGGAGCGGGCTGGTGCGCACCTCGTGGTCGGCGAACTCGGGGTAGGTGGCCGACGGCTCGTACAGCGTGGTCAGGATGGGGCTCTCCGGGAAGGCACGGGCCATGGCCAGGAACACCCGCTCGGCTCCCCCGCGCTGGGTGAGGAAGTCATGGGCCAGGGCCACCCGTGGTGCACTCACGCTGCCTCCCGAAGGAGGATCGCGGTGAACCTGAGAGCGACCGGGGCGCCGGCCCCGGCGAGCATACGGATGGGAACGATCTCACCGCCTCCGAGCGCTGCGCTGTCGGTGACATGGGAATGACGCAGCCGTGCTCCCGCTCTCTCATTCGCTGCGGGAGACCACCGGATCACTCTGCATGGGGGCCGAACGGCTACGAACCACCTGGGCATGAATGGCGCTCCTCTTCCATTTCGAGACTTGCGCCACCGGGTCCGGGGTAGCTCACCGACCAAGGTGTGCGGTTCGTGCCGACGCTCACACGTCAACCTGGCTAATCCAGCATACTACCCCTTCACGGCGATGAGCTCGAAATAGTCCGGACTTCGTACGGTGGAGATAAGTCAGCGCGCTCACGACGAGCGTTATCCCGCGTCGAAGGGGCAGCCGGCGTCGGCTGCCCCGGGAACCCCTGCGGACGAAACCCCTCTCGGCAGGCCGCTCTCTTCCGCCTGGCCCGCTCGTCGGCTTTCCGGCATTTCTTGCGACCCATACTCATGCGAGCTCCTGCGGTGCGACCGCCCGGTAACACTCAGCGCTCCGACCTGGCCGTCGACCATCCGAGATCGCCCCTGCTCGCCGCCCAGCGTGCCGAGAGCTACCGGTCGGTACTGGTGGTGCTCTGAGGACCGTGCCGAGGCCCGAACCGCTCACTGCCCGGCGCTGATTGGCAAACTGGAACGCGTCGAGCCGAATTCGGCCACACGCCGCAAGCTGCTGTGCCGCTCAGCGCCGGACTTGCTGATGTCGCCGCAACCGTCGTCGACACGGGAGCAGGTCGAAGGCATCGAAGTGTGTGGTCGCAAGTCAGGCTGGGATCGTCGGAGGCGGACTGGCGTCCAGCCGTCCGGCGATGGCAACGAGGCCGAGAAGCAGCTCGTGTCGTGTTTGGTCCCGATCGGCGCGGCCACAAGCAGGCCGGTGTCGACGACGAGCAACTCAGCCGCGCCCGAATCCTTCAGTCAGCATCCCATCGGCATGGGCAGCTCCGCGGCGGGAACCGGAGGCGTCCACGCCGGCAAAGGTGAGCCGCCGGCGGCGGGCCCGGAACTGCCGGGCGAGCACCTCGCCGGTGAGATCGCTCGGGCGCGACACCCTGCTCGGCCGCGGCTTGCACGACCCGTTCAGCCACCTGCTCGTCGATCTCGATCGTCCATCTGGTCATGATCCACCACCGTACGAACAGAGATCCCCCGCGTCGTCGACGAACCACCCCGCGTCAACAACCGACCCGACACAGACTTGCCGTTATCGCAAAGCGACAACGGCGCTGAGCGCTCGCGCGTGTCAACGACGCCCGTCGCGCTTTCGACTGGCATCCAGCACGTGGATACCGGGACACCGACGGACGACAGCGCCACCACGCCAAGCCGCCGTGTCCGGACGCACGAGACAACACGAAGGATGGAACATGCCGATCTCCAGGGACAAGCACAACGCACCGCTCGTGAGCGTCGAGGAGGCGGCTGACATCCTCGGCCAGAGCCGCTCGGCGCTCTACCGGGCCATCGAGCGGGATGACGTCCCCGTGCCCGTGTTCACCATCAACGGCCGCTACCGGATCGCTCGGCGCTCGCTCGAGCGGCTCATCGCCGGTGACCTCCATGGTGGAGCAGACGACAACCCGGAGCCCGCTACGGCCGGAAGCGGACCGCCGAGCGCCGGAGCGGTTCACCACCGTCCGCTGACTCACCCAGCGCCTCGCCGATGTGCTCGGCGGCTCGGCGGTCCTCCTCGGTGATGGCATCGGTGTAGTGGCGGGACATGTGCACGCTGGCCCAACCCATCCGCGCCTGCTTCTGGGCCTCGGAGATGACCGTGTCGAGCCTGGTCGACTGGAAGTGACGGAGCGAGTGGAGGTGAACGTCCGAGGCGACGCCGGCCAGGTCGCGGCAACGGGTGAACGCATGGGTGAAGCTGTCGGGGTTGGGAGGGGCCTCGCCCGAGGGCTCAGTGGAGAAGACGAAGCCCTCGGCCACCACCTCCACTCCGCACGCCTCGGCCACCACGCCGCGTTCGTCCCTGAGCTCGCGCAGCTCGTCAAGGGTGGCCGCGTCGAGCGCCACCACCCGCACGCTGGACCGGTTCTTAGGGCTCTTCACAATGACCCCACCGTCGTCGGCGACGACGGCCTCGTCGATCCGCACCGAAAACCGGTCCCAGTCGACGTCGGACCACCGCAGCGCGCACACTTCGCCACGTCGGGCTCCCGAGGCGGCGACCACGCGGATGAAGGCGGCCACGCGCCGGTCGTAGCCACGAGCGGCGGCGAGCACGGCCCGGACCTCGCCGAGCTCCGGCGCCCGCACATGCTCGGCCTTCTCCGGGAGCGCCCACTCCGGCAGGTCGGTGTCGGCCACCGGGTTCGGGAGGCGGTTGCCGCTCCACTTGCGGGCGAGGCGGCAGGCTCGGTGGAGGATGGCACGGATCTGGTGGACGCTCGACTCGCTCTGGCCCGCCCGCTTGAGCTTTCGCAGGTAGCACTCCACGTCGTACGGGCCGAGCGCCCGGATCTTGCGGCGGCCGATGTCGTCCTTGACGTGGACCTTCCAGATGCTGCGGTACCGCCGGACCGTGCTCGGGCTGAGGTCGTCCCACCCGTTCCGCTGCCAGCCGACGACGGCGTCGTTGATCGTCGTCTCCGGCCCCCAGTCCGGGACGAATGTCGCCGTCGCCGGCGTCCAACTCGGCGACCAGGCGGGCCAGCTCCCGTTCGGCCTGGCGTTTCCCGCCGCGGAAGCGGGCGTGCTTGTGTCGCACCTTGCCGGCCGCATCGCGGCCCAGGTAGACCCGAAGCTCCCACACTCCCGGGCTCTTCTCCCGCAGGCTCCCGGCCACCGCACCCTCCAACACTTGTTGGGCTGCTGTTGGGTTCGAGGGTAGCTCGGCCGAAGCGGCAACACCGGATAGCGCCCTGACCTGCGTTTTCCGGTGGGCCCGGCTGGGATCGAACCAGCGACCGAGGGATTATGAGTCCCCTGCTCTGACCACTGAGCTACGAGCCCGTGCGCCGTCAGCGTGCCGCGATGGGCCGAGGCTACAACCGGCCCGCTACCAGAGGTGCGGGCGTCCCCGGACCTGGGCCTGGAGCCAGCCGACGACGCCGAGGAGCACCAGGGCGATCAGCCCCGCCGCGATCGACGCCATCAGCGTGACGGGGTCCTGCGAGCCGCCCTCACCGCCGCCGAGCTCGGTGTGCAGCCCGGCCGCCTGGATCTGCTCGTCCTCGGCTGTGAACGGCAGGGTCCCCTCGAAGCCGCCCTCCCGGTCCCCACCCTCCACGTCCTCGACGACTGGCGGCGTCGACGCGGCGATCGAGCGCTGGAGCGTGGTGGTGGTGACCCGGCTCCGAGTGCGGGGCGGGACCGGGAGCGTGTTGAAGGTCGTGGTGCGGGTCGTCTTCGGCGCCGGCAGGAGGGTCGGCCCGGGCGAGCCGGGGGCGGCGGTGGGCAGGGGGAGCAGCGCCGTCGTCTCCGTCCCGGGTGCGGTGGACGGGGGGGCCAGCTGCTCGAGGGGCGGCAGCAGTGTCGAGTCCGGCGACGCCGTCGACGGCGGGGCGGTGCTCGACGAGCTCGGGAGCAGCTCGGGGAGCTGCGCCTGCACCGGCGCCGGGCCGTACAGGGCGACGCCCACGACGCCGGCCACGGCCGCCGCGCCGATCCGCCGCGCCCAACGTGACAGGGCGTTCGCGCCCGCGATCGAGGACTGGAGGGTTTCCCGCGTGTCCGCCACGACCGGTCAGTGTACGGGGAACCGCTGCTCGGGAACAGACGGGGGCGGAGCGCGTCAATCCCGGCGAAGGGCCCGAACGGTGGCGACGAGGACGTCGACGGGCGGCCGGTCGGCCGGTCCCGTCGATCGGTGGGCGTAGGCGACGCACCCCTCGGCGTCGACCACGAAGTCGCCGCCGAGCTGCAGCGTGTCCTCCACCGGGCGCCGCGCCCGCTGCCCCCGGCGGAGCAGCCGCAGGTAGGCCCGCCACGTCGCCGGGCCCCAGACGCGCCACCACGGCCCCCGGCCGAGCCCGTAGGCGCGATAGGCCACCCGCTGTTCGTCGGCCAGGACGACGTACGGCAGGGCCAGGCGCCCACGGTAGCCCCGGAGGTTGCGCTGGAGCGTGAACGTGACCAGGGCGACGGTCGCCCCCTCCAGCTCGTCGAGCCGGTCGCGCACGGCGACGGCGTGCTCCTGGCACGGGAGTCAGGCGAGGTGGCGGTGGAACAGCAGCACCACGGCGGCACCCCGGTGGTCGGACAACCGCCACCGGTCGCCGACGGAGTCGGGCAGGTCGATCTCCGGGGCGCGATCCCCGACGTCCACCGGCCCGGCCACGGACCGCCCAGATCGCACGTGTCGCCGGAACGCCATGCGCCCACTCTTCCACCGACGAAGGCGAGTGCCAGACTCCCCGGGTGAGCGACTTCGACGCCTTCGAGGCGGCCGGGTGGGAGGAGCGGGCGCACGCGTACCACCGCTTCTTCTCGCCGGTCACCGGGCAGGTGGCCGGCGCCCTGCTCGACGCCGCCCGGGTCGGTGCCGGCCATCGCCTGCTCGACGTGGGCTCCGGGCCGGGAGTCGTCGCCGGTGCCGCCGTCGCTCGCGGCGCCACGGTCGTCGGCGTCGATCTCGCCGAGCAGATGCTGGCCCTGGCCCGCCGCTCGCATCCCGCGGTCGAGTTCCGCCGGGCCGACGCCCACGACCTCCCCTTCCCGGACGGGTCGTTCGATGCCGCCGTCGCCAACTTCGTCGTCCTCCACCTGGGCCGCCCGGAGGACGCGGCGGGCGAGTTGTTCCGCGTGGTCGTCCCGGGTGGGCACACCGCGCTGTCCGCCTGGGATTCCCCCGAGCGTGGGCGCCTTCCGGGCCTCTTCGCCGAAGCCGTGTCCGCAGCCGGCGCCTCGCCGCCGCCTGGCGTCCCCGACGGCCCGCCGTTCTTCCGCTTCTCCGACGACGCCGAGTTCACGGCGCTGCTGGCCGGGGCGGGCTTCACCGAGGTGTCCGTCGCCACGCACTCGTTCGCGCACCGGGTGCCGAGCCCCGACGACCTGTGGCACGGCGTGCTCGAGGGAACGGTGCGGACCCGGGCGACCGTGCTCGGCCAACCCGAGGAGGTGCGTACGCGGGTGCGGGCGGAGTTCGACCGCCTCGTCGCCTGCTACGCCGACGGCGACGGGTACGCGATCCCGGTCGCCGTCAAGGTGGCGTCGGGCGCCAGGCCGGTCTGAAGCGACCGGCCTACCGACCGCCCTCGACGATGCGCCGCAGGGCGGCCAGCTGCGTCTCGGTGCCGATGGCGATGAGCACCTCGCCGGCGGCCATGACGTCGGACGGGTCGGGGTTGGTCCGGAACTCGCCGTCGGCGCTTCGCAGCGCCAGCACGAGGGCACCCGTGGCGTCACGCAGGTGCGAGTCCCGCAGCGACTGGCCGACGACCGGCGAGTGGGCCGCCACCGAGAGCTCGGCCAGGCGGAACTCGAGGCCGGCGTTGTGCATGGCGACGTCGAGGAAGTCCGCCACGTGGGGCTGCTCCACCAACGCCGCCATGCGCGAGCCTCCCAGGGCCTGCGGGTTCACCACCCGGTTGGCGCCCGCCTGCATGAGCAGGGGCTCCGCCGCCTCGGTGTGCGCCCTCGCCACGATGAACAGGTCGGGCCGCACCCGCCGGGCGGACAGGGTGACGTAGACGTTGTCGGCGTCCTCCGGCAGGGCGACGACCAGCGCCCGGCAGCGGTCGACGCCGGCTCGGCGCAGCACCCCGTCGTCGGTCGCGTCGCCGTCGACGAACAACCGGGGCACGGCGCCGGCCAGGACGGCGTCCCGCTCGATCACCACGACGGGGGTCCCGTCTCCTCGGGCGAGCGCCGCGCCGATCGCCTGCCCCACCCGCCCCCAGCCGCACACCACGACGTGGTCTCGGAGCTCGGCCAGCTCACGTTCCATCCGTCTCCTTTCGAACTGCTCCGAGATCCGTCCCTCGACCAGCGCCTCGAACAGCACCCCCAGGGCGTAGAGCACCGTGCCGACCCCGACCAGGAGGAGCACGATGGTGAACCAGCGGAACGCCGCCGTCGGCTCGCCCACTTCCCGGAACCCCACCGTCAGCACGGTCGTGACGGACTGGTAGAGGGCGTCCAGGGGCGACAGGCCGAGGGCGAGGTAACCACCCGTGCCCACGGCCAGCACGCCGGACAGGAGGGCCACCGCTCGCAGCACGTTGGTCCACCGCGGGTCGGCCGGGCGACCGCGATGGCGGCGGAACCCCAGGGTCAACCGGACACCCGCTCGCTCACTGGCGGGCGAGCGTAGCGGGGGCGGCCCAGCGTCCTCGCTTCGCGGAAGGGCATCCGGTCGCCATTTCCCTGAAAACAGCCCCTCCATCGCGCCGAAAGGTCCGAACCCACCAGGGTGAGGGGCGCCCCCGAGAAGCAAATCCCCCTCTGCTCCGCCGACACGCAGAAGATGTCGCGAACACGTATTGCGCGCCGGCTGGGCGAACGGTACCGTTCGCGGCAACTGGCGGAACACGTACGGCGGACCAGCAACGCGAGACCGGGGAGGGCGTGCGGCAAAAGCCGCTCGCGACGTCGACTCGCCTCGCGCCAATGCAACGGGCCCGTCCGTACCGGAACGACCCATGTGCGCGCGCACGGGTCCTCGAAAGGAGCAACATGGCGGGACAGAAGACGAGGCGGCGGCTGCTCGCCGCCACCGCACTGGGCGTGAGCCTCCTCGGGCTCGGCGCCGGGCCGACGGCGGCGACGCTGTACCTGCCCGGTGGTACCACCGTGGCCAAGGTCCTGGGGACCGCCTCGGTGGACACCAGGACGGTCTGCAAGACGGTGTACGTAATCGGCGCCACCACGCCGACCGTGAAGGTCACCCTCGGCGGCAAGACCCACACGATCGACGTGAGCGCCTTCGCCAAGGCCGCGGTCAAGGTCTGCGTCGACATCGGCGTGGATGCCGCCGTCGTGGTGAACGCCAGCGTCGACACCCACGACGTGCTGTGCCCGGTCGTCAGGGGCAACGTGTTCGTCGGTGCCTCGGTGAGCTCCGGCCGGATCTTCGTTTCGGTCTCCGGGGTCGACCACCACGGCCTCCCCCACAAGGTCGACACCGACGCGCTGCACCTGCTGCCCGCCGGCACCTCGGTCGACGTGCCGCTGCTGCTCGTCGTCTGCGACCCGTGATCCGCACGCAGTAGGGCATCCCTCGGCGAGCGGCCGGGCCGGCGGGCCCGGCCGCTCCCGCGTCCGCCTCAGGGGTTCCTCGGGTTCGAGGGAGGGGGCGAGCGCCGCCGTGCCGCTCGCCCCCCCCGGTCAGCGCAGGGCGAGGCCCCAGGCCGTCGTGTGACGCTCGCCCGGGTCCAGGACGACCAGGCCGTCGCCCGAGTTCAGCGCGTCGGGAGCGCACGTCATCGGCTCGAGGGCGAGCGTCGTGCGCCTCCACCACTCGGGCAGGGCGTCGCCCGTGAACACCTGCCACCACCGCACCGACTCGTCCCCCCAGACCACCGCCGTCCTCCCGTCGCGCCCCTTCACCGTCGCCTCCACCCGCCCACCCCCACCGCGGCCGAGGTCGGTGAAGGCGGTGTCGGCGCGCCGGGAGCCCACCGGCGCGTCGTCGACGAAGTCGAACGGCGTGCCTCTCGTCGGCCGGCGGGCGACCGGGATCAGCCGGTCGTCGGTCTCCAGCCACGTCGCCGCCTCGAGGTGGAGGACGGCGTCGTCCACCCCTCCGCCGGACAGCGCCAGGTAGGGGTGGAAGGCGGCGCCGTAGGGGCACGGCTCCCGGCCGATGTTGGTGGCCGTCAACGCGCACGACAGGCCGTCGGCATCGAGGGCGTACCGCATGGAGGCGAGGATCGGGAACGGCCAGCCCGGGTGCGCCAGCAGGAGGACCTCCAGCGCCAGGCGGTCGGCGTGGTGCTCGACGACGCTCCACGTGAGCGACCGCACCAGGCCGTGGAGCGCGTGCCCGCGTTCGGGCTCGGTGAGCGACAGCTGCCGGGTGTCGCCCCGCCACGTCCAGCGGCCGTCGGCCACCCGGTTGGGCCACGGTGCCAGGACCTCTCCCTGGCACCCGACGACGGGCGCCTCCGGCCGGTCGAACGGCTCCACCACCGCCCGCCCACCCACCTCGTAGCACCGCAGCGTCGCGCCCGACTCGGTGACGACCACCCGCTGGTCCCCGGACGAGATCTCCATGGCCCGCCCCGGCGGGGCCAGGCGGTCGAAGGCTATCCGCCACGTTGGCACAGGCCCGTCGGCGACGAGGCGCCGTCAGATCTCCACGATCAGGGTCACCGGGCCGTCGTTGACCAGCTCCACCTCCATGGCCGCCCCGAACACGCCCGTCTCCACGTGCAGGCCGACCGCCCGGAGCCCGTCGACGACCGCGTCCACCAGCGGCTCGGCCACCGGTCCGGGTGCCGCCGCCGACCAGGAGGGACGCCGGCCCCGCCCGGCCTCCCCGTAGAGGGTGAACTGGCTCACGACCAGGACCGAGCCACCCACCTCGACGACCGACCGGTTCATCCCGCCGGCGTCGTCGCCGAACAACCGGACCGCAGCCAGCTTGGCCGCCATCCGTGCGGCCGCCGCCGCCGTGTCGTCGTGGGTGACGCCGACCAGCACGCACAGACCGGGCCCGATCCGGCCGACCACCGCCCCGCCGACCCGCACCCGGGCCGAGGTGACCCGCTGGACGACGGCTCGCACGGCCGCATTCCACCAGACGTCCTGGTAGGAACGCGGGAGGAAATCCTCGCCGGATGTCGATCGGGGCGGTGCCCGTTCGTCGTGGTGGTGAGGGACCGGCACGGGGCCGGCCGTCGAGAGGGGAGATCGAGATGACGCAGTACCTGCTTTCCGTGCACATCGACGAGAGCGCCGAGCCGCCGCCGCCGGAGGTCATGGAGAAGGCGTACAAGGACGTGGACGCCATCAACCAGCAGCTCAAGGACGCCGGCGCCTGGGTGTTCGCGGGGGGCCTCCACCCCTCGAGCACCGCCACCACCGTGCGGGTGCGCGGCGGCGAGGTCGTCACCACCGACGGCCCCTTCGCCGAGACGAAGGAACAGCTGGGCGGGTTCTGGGTCCTCGACCTGCCCGACCTCGACGCCGCCCTGGAGTGGGCCCGCAGGTGCACCGTCGCCTGCCTGGCCCCCGTCGAGGTCCGGCCCTTCCAGGACGACGCCGGGTAGCCGCGCCGGTGCCCGAGGTCGAGACGTCGGCCGTCGGCGAGGTCTTCCGGCGGGAGTCGGGCCGCGCCGTCGCCACCCTGGTCCGCCTCTTCGGCGACATCGACATCGCCGAGGAGGCGGTCCAGGAGGCGTTCGCGGTGGCGGTGGAGCGGTGGCCGAGGTCCGGCCTGCCCCCCAACCCGGGGGCGTGGATCACGGCCACTGCTCGCAACCGCGCCATCGACCGGCTCCGGCGCGAGTCGTCGCGCCCCGACCGCCATGCCCAGGCCGCACTGCTGCACGCCGAGCGGGAACCGCTACTCGAGGTGGGACCGGTGACCGACGACCGGCTCCGGCTCATCTTCACCTGTTGCCACCCGGCACTGGCCCCCGCGGCGCGAGTGGCCCTCACGCTGCGCCTGCTCGGCGGCCTCGAGACCCCCGAGATCGCCCGCGCCTTCCTGGTCCCCGAGGCGACCATGGCCCAGCGCCTGGTCCGGGCCAAGCGCAAGATCGCCGCCGCCCGGATCCCCTACCGCGTGCCCCGACAGGCCGAGCTGCCCGACCGCCTGCACTCCGTGCTCGCCGTCGTCTACCTGGTGTTCAACGAGGGGTACGCGGCGGCAGCGGGCGACGACCTCGTCCGCCGCGAGCTGTGCGACGAGGCCGTCCGACTGGCCCGCCTGCTCGCCTCGCTCATGCCCGACGAGCCCGAGGTCGCGGGCCTGCTCGGCCTGCTCCTGCTGACCGACGCCCGCCGCCCCGCCCGCACGGCGCCCGACGGGTCGCTGGTCCTCCTCGCCGACCAGGACCGGTCGCTCTGGGACCGCGAGCTGATCGCCGAGGGGCACGCGCTGGTGCGGGCCTGCCTGCGGCGCAACCAGCCCGGCCCGTACCAGGTCCAGGCCGCCGTCGCCGCCGTGCACTGCGACGCCGCCGTCGCCGCGGACACGGACTGGTGCCAGATCGTGGCGCTCTACGACCAGCTCCTGGCGCTGGCGCCCACGCCCGTGGTGGCGCTGAACCGGGCGGTGGCGGCGGCCGAGGCCGACGGGCCGGCCGCCGCGCTGGCCGCCGTCGACGAGCTCGGCGGCGACCTCGCCCGCTACCACCTCTTCCACGCCACCCGGGCCGACCTGCTGCGCCGGCTCGGCCGCGACGCCTCAGCGGACGAGGCCTACGCCGCGGCGATCTCGCTGGCGACCAACGCCGCCGAGCGCTCGTTCCTCGAGCGGCGACGGACGGCGCTCGCCGGCTGAAGCGCCCGTCACGCAGGCCGCGCCTCAGATCGGGAAGCGCTCCCGCAACCAGTCGGCCAGGAGGGGGTCGACCACGCGCAGGCCGGCGTCGGTGTCCACCAGGTCGCCGCTGTCGAGAAGGGCCCGCCGGGCGTGGGTGGCCGTGCCCGTCGAGAGCTCGAGCAGCCCCGCCTCGGCGCCGTAGATGCTGCCGCCCCGCGCCACGGCCCGCAGCACCGATCGCTCGCCCCGCTCGAACCCCGAGTACAGCCGCTCCATGCCCTCGGCGGTGGACCGGCGCACCTCGTCGAGGGCCGCGCTCCACGTCGTCGGGCCGGCGGTGCCGCCGGGCGGTGTGTGGCGCCAGCAGGCGTCGGCCAGCTGCATCGTCCGCTGGGGGTGCCCGGCGGTGAACGAGGCGATGAGGCCTGCGACATGGCCGGCGTCGCGCCCGGTGGCCGCGAACCCCGAGCCCACGATCCCGGACACGGCCGCGGCGTCCAGGGCGCCGATCTCCACCAGGTCGGCCTGGCCGTAGAAGGGCTCGGCCCGCGACGTGAACAGCGTCCGCATCATCGAGGGGTGCGAGCCGGCGAAGACGATGCCCAGCTCCCGGTAGTGGTGCTGCACGGCGGTCCGCAGGGCGCCCGCCGCGCCTTTCACCCGGGCGATCGAGGAGAACTCGTCGACCACGAGGAGCGTGGGCTCCTCGGCCGCGGTCGCCACCAGGACGTCCAGCAGGCGGTGGAAGGTGAGGTCGGCGTCGGGCCGGCTGCGGGCCGGGCCGGTGAGCTCGACCTTGACGGCGCCGAGGTTGAGGGCCAGCCCGGCCGACACGTGGCGGGCGGCCCTCGCGAACCGCCCGGTGGTGGCGGCCAGGGCGTCGTCGAAGCGCACCGCCACATCGGGCATGGACGTCACCTCGTACAGGTCGACCCACACCGTCGTCGTCCCGGTCAGCTCGGCGGCCACCCGGCGCAGGACGCTCGTCTTCCCGTAGCGCCGGGGGCCGAGGAGGGCGGTCACCCGGCGGCTCCCGACCCGCTCGATCAGGTCGCTGACAAGTTCGTCGCGGCCCTGGACCTGGGCCGGCTCGAGGGGGCCGTGGTACGGGAACGGCGAAGGCGCCACACCCCAGAGGCTACTGTAAAGCGGAGGGTTTTTCCTTCTGGCCTACAGAACCTCTTGCCCGGGGCGGCGCCCCCGTGCCGGCCCGGCGGCCCAACTCCGCCGGCCCCGACAACTCCCGACACCAGCGTCGAAGTGCTCCTTGACATGACTAGTCACCGTCTCCACACTCGGGGCGGCGGCGCTCTTGCAAGCCTGGAGAGCGCTACGGCGTTCAGCGATTCGGCGGCTGGTCGTGGGGGATGGATCGGGGTTCCGGCCCGCTACTTCTCGCGCCTCGTCTCGCCGCGAGGAGGAATGACCATGGCAAGGACGAGGAGCAGGCGTCTGCTGGCGGCCACCGTCGCGTTGGCGGCACTGGGCTCGGTGCTCGCGGCCGGCCCGGCCGGGGCCAAGAAGCCGGGAACGGGCGGCGGCGGCACCACCACGGTGGGCACCCCGAACGGCACGTTCAGCTGCCGCGCCGCGCTGGCCCGCCTGGAGGGTGCCGGCCTCCTCGACGGCGTCGACGCCGAGCTGTTCACGGCCAACGCCGCCCAGGACCCGTGCCAGACGGACTTCGCCGGCATCCTCGCCAAGCTCAACGTGTCGGCCAACCTGTACGACCGGCACCTGCTGACGACGCCGCTTCTCCGCGCCGATCTCAAGGTGCTCTACGGCGGCACGCAACTGCTCGAGGACTTCAAGGTGTCCCCGGCGCTCGCCCGCAAGGCGACGGCCGAGGCGGGCGTCGCCCGGCTCGACATCGCCGTGCTGGGCAACCGCATCGAGGTCGCGGTCCTGACCTCCAACGCCAAGGCGAAGTGCTCCACCTCGGCCACCCCGTACCTCGACGGGCACTCGCAGGTCGTCGGCCTCCGTGTGAACGGGCTCGTCGTCGAGCTGGTCCCCGGTCACGAGCACGTGTCGCTCTACGCCACCGTGCAGGCGTCGCTCGAGGTCAAGGCGTTGTTCAAGGGGCTCGTGCTGGACGCGGACCTCGACGTCCTGCTGCGGGAGGCGCTGACGCTCCACCTCAACCACCAGAGCGTCTCCACCGGTCCCGGGTACGGCGTGCTTACCCAGCGGGCGCTGTGGCTGGAGAGCCGCCTGCTCGGGAACGTCATCGTCGCCGAGTCGATCGCCGACTACCACGGCAACCCGTGCACCACGACCACGGGGCCGCCCCCGCCCCCGCCGCCGCCGTCGCCGGCCAAGGGCTGGATGACCGGGGGCGGGCGCATAACCCCCGCCGCCGGCGCGGTGACCCACGGCTTCCGCCTCGAGTGCACCCCCTCCAACGGGCCGAACAACCTCCAGGTGAACTGGGGCCCGGGTCAGAGCTTCCACCTCGAGTCGGTGATCTCGGCCTCGTGCAGCGACAACCGCAAGCTCGACCCCGGCAACCCGACGGCCGGCTTCGACACCCTGGTGGGCTCGGCGACGGGCCGCTGCAACAACGGCGGCAGTGCGACGGCGACGTACACGCTCACCGATGACGGGGAGCCGGGCTCGGGTGACCTGCTGAAGATCTCCATCAGCGGCGACTGCAACCTGGCGCAGTCGACCGGCCATCTGGACCGGGGCAACCACCAGGCCCACGGGCGCTTCTGACCCGAGGGGCACCGCTCCCAGGCGGACCGTGCCGGCAGTCGCCGAGCACGGTCCGCCTCAGGCGCGTCCCGCCCGATCTGCGTACACTCACCGGCGGGATCCCCCTCCTCCGGGCGACCTGGGACGGGGGCGTTGGGGCGCAAGGCCGCGGGAGGGGACGATGCCCAACTTCAACAGCGACGTCGTCATCGAGGCGCACGACCTCCGCCTCGTCGACGCCAACGGGGACGAGGTGGCGCGCCTCGACCAGGACGGCAACCTGGTGGTGCGACGGGAGTTCCTCGGCGCGCTGCACGCCATCCTCGACTTCGCCGGCTCGGCGGCCCAGCTGTCGGTCGGGGCGGCGGCGGTACCGGGGATCGTGCGTGTGCTCAGCAGCGCCGGCGAGGCGATCGTGCTGCGCGCCAGCGACGCCACGGTCATGCTGGGCGGCGGCGGCGAGGCGGGCGACCTCGTCGTGAACGACGCCACGGGGCAGCCGGTCGTCACCGCTCATGCCGCCAGCGCGACGGTCAACGTCGGCACCTTCGGCAACGACGGCGACGTCAGCGTCAACGACTCCGCCGGGCGGGCCGTGATCCGGCTGCGGAGCGCCAACGCCGCCATCTACGCCGGCGCCAGCGGCAACGAGGGCGACGTCATCGTCGTCGACACGGGCGGCCGTGAGGTCATCCACGCCGACGGCGGCAGTGCGGCGCTGTACGTCGGCACCGAGGGCAACGAGGGCGACATCATCGTCCGCGACGGCCGGGGCAGCGACGTCATGCACATGGACGGCAACAACGCCGCCCTCTACCTCGGCGCCAGCGGCAACGAGGGCGACCTGTTCGTCCGCGACAGCGGAGGGCGGCAGGTCTTCCACCTCGACGGCCACAGCGCCGCCCTCTACATCGGGGCCAACGGCAACGAGGGCGACGTCCGGGTCCGGGACAGCGGCGGCCGGGACGTGTTCACCATGGACGGCGCCACGGCGGCGGCGTACCTCGGCGCCGACGGCAACGAGGGCGACCTGTTCGTCCGCGACGGCGACGGCCGCAACGTCATCCACCTCAACGGCAGCAACGCCGCGCTGTACGTCGGTGCCAGCGGCAACGAGGGCGACGTGATCGTGCGCAACTCCGCCGGCACCGACACCATCCACCTCGACGGCAACTCCGGGGACATCCGGTTGATGGGCGCCGACCTGGCCGAGGAGTTCGCGGCCACCACCGAGATCGAAGCCGGCTCGGTCCTCGTGGCGGTGGGCCCCGACGAGGTCGAGGTGTCCCACACGGCTCGCGACCGGCGCGTCATCGGCGTCGCCTCCGGCGCCGGGGGCCTGCGGCCCGCCCTTCGCCTGGCCAGCCGCCCCGGGGCACCGCCCGTTCCCGGTGAGCCCCGCGTGCCGGTCGCCATGGTCGGCCGGGTGTACTGCAAGGCCGACGCCGCGCACGGCGCCATCGCCGCCGGCGACCTCCTCACCAGCTCCGACGTCGCCGGCCACGCCATGCGGGTCCAGGATCCCGCCGCCGCCGCCGGGGCGATCATGGGCAAGGCGCTCGGTCCACTGGAGAGCGGTCGAGGGCTCATCCCCGTCGTGCTCACCCTGCAGTAGCCCGACGATGGCCACGCTCAGCGTCCGCCAGATCGCCCAGAGCTGCTTGGGCAGGACCGGCGACCTGTCGGTCAACAGCGACGTGTACGGCTACATCTTCCGCGACACCGACGGGTCGGTCTTCGGCACCCTCGGCGGCAACGACACCCTGCCCGGCAGCGGCCAGCCGACCACGCGGTCGCTGCGCCGCCATCTCGAGACCATCTCCGGCGACGCCACCGACCTCGTCATCATCCTCGTCGGCCACGAGAACGACTTCTCGGGGTCCGTCAGCGTCGACGACGTGACCAAGGTGCAGTACTGCATCCAGGTCACCCGTGACCTGTACGCCCAGGTCGACGTGGGCGTGCGCCGGCTCAACTGGCAGCGCATCCCGTCCGCCGACGCCGGTGGCTACGTCAACATCAGCGACGGCTCGGAGGCGGAGGACCTGACCGACGACTGGAACGGCCCGAACGGCGGCATCGACGTGTTCTGGGTGCAGAGCATCGGCGACGCCGGCGGGTGGTCCAACGTGCAGGGACCGTGCGACAAGGACTCGAAGGACGGTCGCACGGGCGCCGTCCTCGAGCTCTCGGGCTCCCGCCGGTTCACCGGCGTGCTGCTCGGACACGAGGTCGGCCACTACCTCGGGCTGAGCCACACCAACTCGACTGCCAACATGATGGGCGACGACTCCGACGGCGACGGCATCGGCTCCATCAACAGCAACAGCACCGCCATCTCCGCCGCCGAGGGCACGACGATGCGTGGCCACTGCTCCGTGCACGGGCCGTGCTGAGGAGTGGACATGCCTAGCCGCGGCCGACCGAGACTGACCCCGAAGGTCGCTGCGCTGGTCGCCACCGACCGGCTGCGCCGTCCTCCCCTCGGCCGGCTCACGCCCGCCCAGGCCGCCCAGCTGCTCGAGGTCGCCCGCGGCGGGGAGTTCGACGAGCCGGTGAGCGTCCCCCGGGCGATCGTCGCCCTCGCCGCGGGGCGGCCGGAGACCGCCATGCCGCTGCTGGAGGAGGTGTCGGGCGACGCCGCCCGCCCCGCCGCCCACCGGCGGGCGGCGGCCGAGGGGCTCGGCCACGTGGCGTCGCCCGAGGCCCAGCGCCTGCTCCTCAGCATCGTGCGCGACGGCGATCCGCGGGTCCAGCAGGCGGCGTTCAAGGCCCTCGGCCTCTTCGGGGGCCCCGAGGTCGCGCGCGAGCTCGCCAAGGTCCAGGCCCGTGACGCCCACGCACGCCGCCAGCTCGACTTCGCGCAGTCGCTGGTGGCGCACCGCCACGGGCTGCCCGACGGGCCGTTCCTGCCCGAGCCGCCGCCCGGGCGGACCCGGCTCACGGCGCGCTCGCGCACGACCGACCTCTCGCTGACCGAGATGTCACCGCAGGAGACGAGCGACGAGCGGGCCCGGTTGCACGGCCCCACGTACGGCATCTCGCCGGCGGAACGGGGCCTGGCACTGCGGTGCGGGCGCAACGAGTGGACGGTGTTCCTCAACGACGAGCTGGGGCCGACGTTCCGGGCGCTGACCAGGCTCGCCGACAGGCCGTGGATCGCCGCGCTGCTGGCGCTGCGCTACCCGGTCGGTCTCCGGGCGGCGACGCAGTACGCCGTCCTGGCGCGGCCCGATGCCGGCGGCGTGCACCTCGACGTCGTGCGCGCCGACGGCGAGGCCGTCTACACCGGCCGGGCGACGGTCGAACGGGCGGTGACCAGCTTCTCCATCTCCGAGGTGGACCGGCCCGGGACCGCTCCGGTGCGACTCGCCGGGCGCATCAGCGCCAAGGGCATCGAGCTCGACTTGGCCCGTGCCGCGCCTCGCCGGATCGGCACCCCGACCACGGCCGACGCCGCTCGCTGACCACAGGGTCGCCGCTGCGACCGCGAGCAACGCGATGCCACTGCGAATCGGCCTACTCGGTCGAGGGACGCAAAGGAGGTATAGATGACGATCCCCTTGACATCGTCCTGGCCCTCTGCGAGCCTCAAGACGACCAGCAAACCTCGAATTTGTCGGCTCGGGGCCGGCGATGACGGTGTTCGGGAGATGTGCCATGTGCGGTCGGCGTGTAGCACAAGAGAGTGCTGACGCGGTCGACGCCCGGCGTGTCGCTTGCCGCACCGGCCCCGGCTCGACAGCCCTCGGACCGCTCGGCGAAGCCGAGCGCAGCTTCCGGCGGACCAAGGGCAGCAAGGAGATTCCCACCCTCGTCGCGCTGTTCGCCTCTGGGCCGGCGGGCGCACGGCGAGAACCGACGAACGTTGCCGTCACGCGCCAGCGGTACCACCAGGTGACCTGAAGGGAACTGCGCCCCGTCACCCCGATTCCCAAAACGGGCGGGACGTCGTCTGCGGATGTCCATGTATCACCAGGGGTCGGCCACGGCTCTTCGTCGTTGCCGAACGTCGCCCGTGCCGGCGCAACCCCGCCTAGAGCAAAGGGGCCATAGGGATGTCGGAACGCTATGTCATCACCCACCGCACCGCGGTCGACAGACCGATCGTCGAAGCCGACGTCGTCGGCGTCGGCGTCGTGAGTGCGCTGGACCGCGGCTTCGTCGTCGACGCCGATGAGTCTCAGGTCGAGCGCCTCGAGAATGCGGGGTGGCGTGTCAAAGCCGTGCGCGACCCGCACACCATCCGGCTCTTCACCTACGAGATCGACACCGCCGAAGGGGGACTCCCCCCGACGCCGCCCGGCTTCGCAGGTGTCGAAGCCGCCGACGGCGTGAACCACCTGATCCAGCTCGTCGGCCCGGTTCAGGAGTCGTGGCTCGCGACACTCGCCGAGCGGGGCATCCGGCTCGTCGAAGCGGTCAGCCCGCACGCGTACTACGTGCGCGCCGACGCCGAGACGGTGGCATCCGCCACCACGCTCCCCTTCGTCGAGTGGACGGGCCCGCTGGCGCCGGCCCTCAAGGTCAACCCGGAGCTGCTGAGCGGTGATCCGGAGGCCGGCACCGATCTCGGCCTCGGGCCCATCGAGGCGGTAGACATCGGCGTATTCGCCGAGGGCGACGTCGACGGTGTTGCGACGCTCGTGATCACGCTCGGCGGGAACGTGCTGGCCGTCGCACCCGAGTCGCTCGACGCGTTCCGGAGCGTCACCGCGCAGGTGCCCACCGAGGCGCTGCCGACGCTCGCCGCCCATGACGACGTGCGCTGGATCGACGCCGTGCATGCGCCCGTGCTCGAGGACGAGCGCAGTTCGCAGATCGTCATGGAAGACCTCGACGCCGCGGCGGCGCCCAACACGCTGCCGAACACGGGGTACGCCGCCAACCTGACGGCGCTCGGAGTCAACGGGAACGGCGTCACGGTCGCGGTGTGCGACACCGGCATCGACACCAACGATCCCATGACGGTCCACGCCGATCTCGCCGGCCGGCTCGCGTTCGTCGTCGACTCCGCAGGCGCGGCTGTCGTCGGCGCCGACACGGACGGGCACGGCACCCATGTCGCCGGCATCGTCGCGGGCGACGGCGACTCGAGCGACGTCGACCCGCAGGGGTTCCTGCTCGGGCAGGGTGTGGCGCCCAGCGCCGATGTGGGGCTCATCGCGCTGGGTGGAACGGTCGCCGCGCGGGTGCAGCAGGCGGCGCTCCAGGGTGCCGACGTCATGAACAACTCGTGGGCGATGAACGGCCCGAACTACTCCGCCGACGATCGCACCGTCGACCTGGGCGTCCGCGACGCCGACCCGACCGCCACCGACCAGACGCCGCTCGTCATCGTCTTCTCCGCCGGGAACAGCGGCTCGGGCCCCGGCACGGTCACGAAGAACCCGAAGAACGCGATCCTCGTGGGCAACTCGCTGAACGGGCGCCCGGGCGAGATGAACCCGAACGACGACATCCGCGGGCTCGCGACGGGCTCGTCGCGTGGTCCTGCGACCGATGGCCGGATGCTGCCGACCGTCGTCGCACCGGGGACCGACATCATCTCGACCTACAGCCCCGTGGGGTTCCGCAGCGGGCCCTACACCGACACGGGCGGCACGCTGCACCCGGTCCACGCGCCCATGTCGGGGACGTCGATGGCGTCACCGCACGTGGCGGGCAGTGCCGCGCTGCTGATCGACTGGTGGCGCCAGACCCGCAACGGCAAGACGCCGAGCCCCGCGCTACTCAAGGCGTTGATGGTCTCGAGCACCGAGCCGGTCGCCGGGGGCACGGACGGCGCCGGCGGGGCGATCGCCGCCGGTCCGAACAACAACGTCGGCTGGGGTCGCGTCTCGGTCGAGAACGCGCTGCTCCAGGCGCCCGCCGCCGACCGTGGGCCCAAGATCTTCGTCGATCAGCGGCAGGCGTTCTCGGCGACGGGCCAGGAGTACACGATCCGCGTGGCCGCCGCCGATGCCACGCTCCCCCTGCGCGTCGCGCTGTCGTGGTCGGATGCCGCGGGCGCCGTCGGCGCAAACCCCGCGCTCGTGAACGACCTCGATCTCGAGGTCCGTCACGTCGACACGGGCCAGCTGTTCCGCGGCAACGTGTTCGCGGGCGCGTTCTCGACGACCGGCGGAGTCGCCGACGACCTCAACAACACCGAGGTCGCCGTCATCCAGAACCCCACTGGGGTGTACGAGGTCACCGTCGTCGCGGCCAACGTCGCAGCATCCGCTCGTACCGACATCGCCGGAACCTGGCAGGACTTCGCCCTGGTGATCGACAACGCCGAGGTGCCTGCGGCCGACCCGGTCAGCGTCGTAACCGTGCTCGACCGGTCGGGCTCGATGCAGGTCTTCGGATACGTCGACGTCACGAGGCAGACGTCTCGGCAGTTCATCGACCTCATGGGCGTCGACGACTCCATCGGGGTGGTGAGCTTCGGTGACTCGGGCGATGAGGAGTATCCAGGAACGGGCGCTCCCCAGCAGATCGTGGACCAGTCGACGAGGGATGCCGCCACCGCCGCGGTCGACGGCATCGGGTTCGGCGGTTGCACCTTCATGGGCGCTGGCATCCAGGAGGCGGGCGGCATGCTCGCCGGCGCCGGCTCCCGCCGGGCCTTGGTGCTCCTTTCCGACGGGTACGACAACAAGGGCTGCGACGAGGGCAACCCGGCCAAGCCGTGGGCGGTCGACGCCGCGGCGGCGCTCCCCGCGGACCTGCCGATCTACAGCTGCGCAATGGGCCCGGCATCGGACCAGACCCTGCTCGCACAGCTGGCAGACGACACCGACGGCCGGTACTACTTCATGCCGACGATCGACGATCTGTTCGAGATCTACAACTACATCCGAGGCCAGGTGACGGGTGACGGCGTCATCGTCAACGAGTCGTCGGCGGCGTCGGTGTCGCACGTGTCGGGCTGGGTCGACGGATGCGCCGAGTCGGTGCTGTTCACCGTCGCGTGGCACGACCGGTCACTGCGGTACGTCCCACGGGCTCCGAAGGGCGCGGGCGAGATCGGGGTGCGGCTGCGCTCGCCCGGCGGCCGTTGGCTGCCTCGGTCGGCGACCGAGTTCGTGCGCAATGCCGGCGACGGCTATGTCAGCTTCACGATCCAGGACCCTGAGCCGGGACTGTGGACGATCGAAGTCGCCACCGACCGTCATCAGCACACGCCCTACACCGTCGGCGGCTTCGTCCGCTCGCCGCTCAAGCTGGTGCTCGACGTTCCGACGCTCGTCCGCGTCGGCGACGTCATCGGCGTGAAGACGTCGGTCGGCGACCGTCGCGGCGGCATCGACGGCGCCAAGGTCCGGGCCGCGGTTGCCGCTCCCGTCGCGTCGAGTGCAGACCTCATCGACAAGTACCGTGGGAGGCTTTCGCGCATCAAGCTGCCACGGGACTTCGTCGCCGATGGCAAACCCGACAAGGCACGCATGCACCTCGCTCAGCTCGTACTGCTGCGGGATCAGCTGGTGGCCGCCAAGGGCGACGACATCCTCGCGCCGCGGATCGACGAGCTCGCACTCGGTGCCACGACGCTCAAGCCGACGCGTCTGCCCAAATTCGCCGCGACGCCCTCGGGGCTCGCGCCGCGACTCGAAGCGTCGACGGTCGCCGGCGGCGGCCGGATTCCGGGCCCCGTCGTGGGCGGGGGCGGCTCGGGCGCCAGCACCGGCACGCCGATCGGCGGCGGAGCGGGCGGGGCGACCGGCGTGGGCCCCGGCCGCGTCGCGGTGATCGACCCACGGCTCGTGCTGCGTCCCAGGCAGGTCGGCGTCCTGACCGGTCGCTACGCGCGGACGAAGGTCCCCGGCAGCTACTCCGTCACCGTGACGGCGACCGGTTTCAGCCCTACCTGCAACACCCGGTTCGTTCGCAAGGACTTCGCGAGCGTCGCGGTGGTCGACAAGGAGTAGGGCTGTCGACGTGCGAGCCGAGCTCCGTTCGCTCAGGAACTTGCGACCACGTCGCGGATGATCTCGCTGTAGGGGGAGGCGAGTGCCACTCGCACAGGCTGTCGCGAGGCCTCCGCGTCGCGCAGGCTCCGGAGGAGCTGGTCGAAGCCCGGACAGTCGTTCGGGAGCCGGTAGATGCGCGCCGACTCCAGGAAGAGGACCTCGACGTGGTCGGCGCCGTCCCGTGTCCGGATTCGGGCGACAGTCAGATCGCGGTCGGCTGGCCCCTCGTGTTGATGCGGCTCGGCTCGTTCCATCGCGTCCGTTGCCTCACGGGCATGTCGTCAGGTTCTGATAGTTCGTCAAGGTGGTGTGCGTCTGAGCGTACGTGGGGTCCGTGGCGAAGAGCGTGCCTGCGTAGTTCGCCGGCGTGTAGGCGGAGCCGGGCTGGACCGAGTACATCGACAGGTTCGCGTTGCTGGCACACGCGGTGTACTCCTGGGCCGACAGCCAGGTGCTGAGCAGCACCGGCTTGTCGAACATGCCCGGGTCGATGACCATCGCCAGCGTGAGCTCGAACGTCCCGAACGGGAGCTTGATCCTGACCCGGACGCGGACGAGCGGGGCGACGTGGTACCACCACGTGACGCAGCAGCCTCCCCACTTGCCAGCCCTGACGGCGAGGGTGTCGTTGTCCTGGTTGGCGAAGCTGAAGACCTTCTCGCAGCAGAACCGGTACTGCTCTTCGATGATCTGCCGCATCTTGTGGGCACGGGCGTAGCAGCCGTCCCGAACGTACTGGAACGGGATGCAGTGCGAGATGGCCGGCGGCCCCGGCAGGTGGCAGGACTGCGCCGCGCAGAAGCCGAAGATCTCCCTGGCGACCTTGTAGCTCGGAATGGTGCGGCGACAGAGCTTGAACGCGGGGAAGTCCAGGTAGTAGTCGACGATGTTGAACGTCGTCGGGTCGACGGACGGGACGTGGATGCGTCTGGCCCGGTCGGGGTTGTCGAGGAGCGGGCGCGCCGCGTGGAACTCCCGCCGCTCTCCCTCGTCAGGCGGTTCGGCCCGCTCGACGACCCCCCTCCGAGGGTTCAGCACCGCCCGCACAGGAGCGCCGCGGTCGAGTGCCTCCCGCAGAGCATCGACCACGGCGTCGCGCCGCTTCGCCTGCCCGGTGACCGAGAAGATCTGCTGGCGCTCGTTGAAGAGGCACTCGATCGCCTGGCTGCCCTCCCGTGGCTCGCGGACGGCCGCGACCGTGAGAACCTCGATCTCCTTGGTGGGTCGCATCGCCTCTGTCGGCCTCCTTCGGACCGCCCGAACGTGATCCCTCGATGAGGATCGCGCGCCGGCTCGAGGGCATTATTGCTCTGGAGAACGGGCCGTGCCGCCCGGTCCTCCCGTCGGGCGGCGATCCCAGGAGCAGGGTCAAACCTGTGGCCGACCGGCCTTCCGACGCGAAGGGTCCGCATCGTCGAGCCGTGGGCGATCTCGGCCTGGACTGGCGGCACCTGCGACCGGTGCAGCCATCTGCCTCAGTCCGGATCTCCCGCCGGCGCTGAGTCACGGCGACGCAGGAGTGGACACGAGCTCCTCCAGCAGGGCTCGGACCCGGGCGTCGATCTCGTCGATGATGGGCCGCACCGCGTCGACGCTGCGCCCGGCGGGGTCGTCGAGCTGCCAGTCGAGGTACCGCTTGCCGGGATAGATGGGGCAGGCGTCGCCACAGCCCATCGTCACCACCACGTCGGCCGCCCGTACGACCTCGTCGGTCAAGGGCTTGGGGTACTCGGTGGCGATGTCGATGCCGCGCTCGGCCAGGACGGCCACCACCGCCTCGTTCACCTTCTCCCCCGGGGCCGAGCCGGCGGAGCGGACGTGGACGCGGCCCTGGGCGTGGTGGTCGAGCAGGGCCATGGCCGCCTGCGAGCGGCCGGCATTGTGGACGCAGACGAACAGGACCTCGGGCACGTCCTTCATGAACGATCCTTCCAGCTGTCCGAGCGCCCGGAGGCGCTCACGGGCGAACTTGCGGGTGAGAACACTGAGGTAGGTGTGGACGTTGGAGGTGCGGGCGAGATCGCGGTAGCTCTGGAACACGAACCGCTCGACCGTCTGGGCGCTGAACACACCGCGGAACTCGGCGCACATCTCTCCGGCGATGGCTGACAACGCTTCGCTCGGTTCGCGGGTCTCGGTCACGACGACGGACCTCCTCGGGTGGAACGTGCGGGCGGCGGCGCACCACCGTTGGCCCGCCCGCCAGTTCCGGATGGCTGGTCGACACCGGGCACCACCACATCGGTGGCCACGGCGGCGAGGCCGGGGTACAGCGCTCGCACCGTCAACACGGCCACCGCACCGCCGACGAGCTGGAAGGCGACGAAGGCCGGCACCGAGGACGGGGCGATGCCGGCGAACGTGTCGGTGAACATGCGCCCGACGGACACCGCCGGGTTGGCGAAGCTGGTCGAGGCGGTGAAGAAGTACGCAGCGCCGATGTAGGCGCCCACGGCGAATGGCGCCGCGCCCACCCGCCCCGAGCGCACCACGCCGAAGATCACGACCAGCAGCCCGAGGGTGGCCACCACTTCGGCCAGCCACAACCCGGAGCCGGACCGACCGGTGGTCGACCACTCCACCGCCGGCAGCTCGAACATCAGGTTCGCCACCATCGACCCGCTGACGGCGCCGGCCAGCTGGGCGGCGAGGTAGGAGGCGACCTCGCGACGCGCCAGGCCGCCGAAGGCGGCGTCGGCGATCGACACCACCGGGTTGAAGTGGGCTCCGGACACCGGCCCGAGGGCCACGATCAGGGCCGCGAGGGCAGCGGCGGTGGCGGCCGCGTTCTCGAACAGCTGCAGTCCGACATCGGAAGGGCTCAGCCTCTGGGCGGCGATGCCGGAGCCGACCACCACGGCGACCAGGAAGCCGGTGCCGACGTACTCGGCCAGCAGGCGCCGCCAGAGGTCCGGGCGGGCCTGCGTCATCTCAACAGCACGGCCGACGGCGCTCACCGGGCGCAGGCGGCGGCGAGACCAGGCGCTCCAGGCGGTCCCGGAGGGGCGCCAGCGCGCCGGGGCGCAGGCGGTAGTAGGTCCAGTAGCGGTAGCGCTCCGTATCGACCAGCCCGGCGTCGCGCAGGACGCGCAGGTGGTGGCTCACCAAAGGCTGCGCCACCTCCAGCTCCTCGACGATGTGGCACACGCACAGCTCCTCGACGGCCAGCAGCTCGACGATCCGCCACCGCAGGGGCTCGCTCAGCGCCCGCAGGGCGGCCACGGCCTCGATCTCCGTATCAACCGTCATCTACATGGAGCTTTGCTGATCCAGTCCCCGCCAGTCAAGACGCAGCACCTCGGGGCCGCCGCGGTCGGGCATGCTGCCTACAGGGCACCCCGGGCCCACGGACCGCGGATGGCCACCGTCATCCCGCTGCCGGCCGTGCCGTCGCCGAAGATGTTCACGAACAGGGTCCTGCCGTCGGGTGAGAAGCAGGCACCGGCCAGCTCGCTGTCGTTGAAGCGGTTGACGGCGAACTCGAAGGCCTCGCCCGAGCGGGTGAGGCCCACCAGGCGGTTGACGTCGGCGATGCCGGGGGCGAGCGGGTGGGTGTCGCCGTCGCTGGAGGCGTCGTCCTCGCACAACAACAGCCCGCCGCGGGGGGTGACGACCAGGTTGTCGGGCGAGTCGAGGACGTCGGCCCCGGGCGACTGGTAGAGCAGCACCAGCTGGCCGGACCGGGGCCGGAACTCCCAGATCTGGCCGTAGCCCTCGCGGTACCCGTCGGAGTTGGGTGCCTCCGGGCTCTTGGCGTCGCCGCCGCTGGTGGAAGCGAAGAAGATGCTGCCGTCGCCGTACCAGATGCCCTCCAGGCGGTTGAACTTGGCGCCCCCCTTGGCGTAGCCCTCGGCGAAGGGGCCGCTGGTGCCCGAGGCCAGGCCGTCGGCGTTGGTGGCGGTCAGCGGGTTGGCGTCCGGAGCCTCGATCTCGACCCAGGTGACGGCCATGGCGGCACCGGGCGACTCGCCGTCGCGCAGGTCCGCCTTGGGCCGGCCGGTCACGGCCAGCATCTGGAGTCGGCCGCCGGCCAGCAGGTCGGTGGGGCTGTCGGGCAGGTAGCGATAGAAGCCGCTGCCCCGTCCCGAGCCGGCGTCCTCGGTCTGGTAGACGATCCCCGACGCCGGATCGGTGGCCACCGCCTCGTGGGCGAAGCGACCCATGGCCACGAGGGGCTGGGTGAGCGCCGGGCCGCTGCGGGCGAGGGGGACCTCGAAGTTGTAGCCGTGCTTCCTGCCCCCGATGGTGGTGATGATCTCCTCGCCGGTGATCCAGCTGCGATCGCCCAGGCCCTTGCCGCCCGCGCAGTTGACGACCGTGCCGTTCAGGCTCACGAAGTCGCGCACCAGCTGCCGCCGGTGCGGGTCGTAGTCGAGGGTGGTGGTGCCGCCGCCGGCGGCGGCGTCGTAGCGGGTCCCCACCGGCCCGCCCACCTGCACCTGGCCGGCGGAACGGATCTCGTGGTTGCGGATGAGGCGCACCGTCCCACCGGGGCCGGAGAAGGCGGCCATGCCGTCGAGCTGGGCGGGCGTCACGTTCCCGTCGCTCATGGGATCGCCGATGCGCGACAGCACCACGTAGCCGAACCCGTCGGGAAGCGCCAGGTGGGCAAAGCCTCCCCGCTCGTTCTCGGCCGCCACCGGCCGCAGCCGCCCGTAGCCGCCCTTCCTCTCCTGGCCCGGGGCGGCGCCGGGGGTGGCGCCCGCCAGTCGGGCGGTGAGGGTCTGCAGCGAGCCCGACGCCAGCAGGCTTCCTCCGGCCAAAGCCGCGCCGCGGCTCAGAAACGACCGCCGGTCCATCCCTGTCATCACGCCTCCGTCTGCATCGGGTCCGATCGATCCGGACCCTACGGAGCGCGGGTAGCGGAGAATCGACGCCGCGACGTACCGGTGGTGAACTTCCGGACAATTGGGGGATGGCGCGCCGCCACGCGGACGAACCCCGGGAAGTCCAGCCGTCGCCGTGGCCGGGGCAGCCCGGCGGATCGCTGTCGCGCATGGCCGACCGAGGAGGGCACCGGTGAAACCAACCCGGTGCCCTCCTCGACGACCGTCAGCGCGAGGTCACAGCCGGGCGCACTGGTCCTCCTTGTTGCCCTGCACGACGTTGCCCCCACCCGTGGGCGGCGGTGAGTTCTCCTTGCACTGGAGGTTGCCGTCGACGCGATTGCCGCTGATGGCGAGCCCACCGGTGTTCTTGAACGCCTGCACGTTGCCTCCGACCACATTGCGGTCGGCCCGCAGGGCGCTCCGGTTCTCGTCGTAGAGGATGTCGCCGTCGACGCGCGTATCCGTCACGGTGGCGGCCCGGCCCTGCTTGACCTGGACGCTGCCGCCGACCGTCGATCCTCCTGCGACACCGACCGATACCGCGTTCTCGCCCTGCACGTTGCCCACGACGCGGACGCCCTCGGCCCGCAGGGTGGCGTCGCGCTCCACCTTGACCGTTCCCTTGACGTAGGTACCGTTGAGGCTGCACGTCGCTCCCTCGGGCACCCGGAGGTTGTCCACCGTCACCTGGCCGAGGCTGCCTCGGCAGGTGGTCTCCTCGGCCGCCGCCGGGCCCGCTCCCAAGCCGGCCACCGCGGATCCCGCCGCGGCCAGCGCCAGCAATGCCATTCCTGGTCTCATGCCATCTCCTTTGTAGGACGTGGGTGCATCGCCGCAGTTCTGCGCTGCTGTCGTTGGCGGGCGATGAGACCGGGATGAGACTTCCTTCATCCCATGTCCCGGCACGGCCCAAGGCGGTGGGCCACCGGGATGAGAGCTCTCTCAGCACCGCTTCACGGTGGGCTCAGGACAGGCGACGACCGTGGGCCGATGGCCCAGCGACGAGCAGCTCAGGACGTCCCCGCCCTCGCCGACCCCTCCCTCCCGGCCGACGCCCTGCTCGGCCCCGGCGCGCCCGCCCTCCTGGCGGCGGCGGTGGCGGCTGGAGGAGGGGAGCTCCGCTCACTCACCGCTCGACAGACGACCTACCACCCGGGACGGTCGCTGACGGTGCGTTACGACGCCGCGGTGCGCTGGCGGGGCGGTCCCGTCACCAACGAAATGCTGGTGGCCTCGGCCGGCGGCCGCCTTCCCGGTGGCGGCCTCGTGCTCGACGACGGCAACCATCAGGTGGCGGTGTGGCGGGTGCCGAGCGACCCATACCTGCCGGGGCTCGCGCCGGCCCTCGACCCGGCCGCCGTCCGCCGGCTGCTGCACGATCTCGGCGCTCCGGTCGCCCAATGCACCCCACGCCTGCGCGCCTACCGCCCCGGGCGACGGGCGGTGATCGAGGTCGCCGCTCCGGGTGCCCGGTTGTTCCTCAAGGTCGTACGCCCCCGTTCCGCCGGCGCGCTCCACGACCGTCACCGCCTGCTGGCCGACCACGTGCCAGTGCCGCGTTCGCTGGGCTGGTCGGGCGAGCTGGGACTGGTGGCCCTCCAGGCCGTGGGGGGCGTCACCCTGCGTCGTGCCCTGGACCAGCACCGGGGGCTGCCGGACGGGTCGGCCCTGCTCAGCCTGCTCGACCGCCTCCCCGAACCGGGAAGTGGCACGCCGCGGGCGAACGGGTGGGACACCGGGCGCTTCGCCGCCCTCATCTCGGCGGTGGCGCCCGAGCTGGCGGCGCGGGTGGGCGCCGTCAGCGAGGTGCTGGCGGGGGCCGAGGCCACGGCGGAGGTGCCGGCGGTGCCGGTGCACGGCGACTTCCACGAGGCGCAGCTCCTCGTCGAGGGCGGCCGCATCACCGGGCTGCTCGACGTCGACACCTTCGGCCTCGGCCGTCGGGTGGACGACCTGGCCACCCTGATCGGCCATCTCTCCACCCTGGCCGTCACCTCGCCCCGGCGGTGGGCCATCGAGCGTTACGCGGCGAACCTGCTCTCCACCTTCGACCGCAGGGTCGACCCCGTGCTGTTGCGCCAGGCCGTGGCCGCCGTGGTCCTCGGTCTGGCCACCGGCCCGTTCCGGGTGTTGGAGCCCGCCTGGCGCACGACCACGGCCCGGCGCCTCCGCCTGGCCGAGCGCTGGCTGGCCAGCGCCGAGCGCCTGGCCGGTAGCCCGATCGCCTGAGAGAAGTCTCACCGCCGCCTCACCGCCGCCTCAGGGCGAGATGCGACCGTGACCATCGACACAAGTCATCGACCGAAAGCGAGGAGTGACGATGGAGCTCACCAGGCAGTGGAAGATCGCCGGGGCGACGGCGGCGGTGGCGGGGCTGAGCCTCGGCGGGATCCTGTCGGCCGGAGCGGACGAACCGGGTCCCGCAGGCCGACGTGGCATCGAGCTGCGCGACGCCGCCGCCATGGCCGACGCCCAGCCCCCCGTCCCGGTGGAGTCGGCCGTCGACGACGACCTGCAGGCTTCGCCGGACGGCGAGTCCCTCGACTCGCCGCTGCAGTCGGCTGACGACTCCCCCGACGGCGCTGACTCGCTCGACAGCCCGGGCCAGTCGCCCGACGGCGAGTCGGTGGACTCGCCGGCCGCCTCCGCCGACGACAGCTTCGACGGACAGTCGTCGGTCGACAGTCCCGAACCGGCTGCGGCCGCGGCCCCCGCCGCCCCTCCGGCGTCGTTCGACAGCCCCGACGACTCCCCCGACCGGGCGCCGGCGCCGGCGCGCCCCCCGGCTCCGGCCGACGACAGCGCCGACAGTCCCGATGGCGGGAGCACGGACAGCGCCGACTGACCGCCCTCGACGGCAGGAGATCGGGCCCCCGGACCTCGGACCGGGGGCCCGATCGCGCCCGTCAGGGTGTCCTGCGGGCAACGCCGGCGGCCTGCCCGCACAGGGTTCCTCACCTGGCCAGTCGGTAGCCCATCCCCCTGGCCGTCTCGATGACGGAGTCGCCGAGCTTCTTGCGCAGATAGCGGATGTAGACCTCGACCACGTTCGAGCCCGGGTCGAAGTCGTAGCCCCACACCATCGACAGCAGCTGCTCGCGCGAAAGGACCTGGCCCGGATGACGCAGGAAGGCCTCGAGCAGGGAGTACTCGCGGGCGGTGAGCTCGACCGTGTCCGGCCCGACGGTGGCCCGCCGGGTGCGAAGGTCGAGGCTCACGTCGCCCGCCCGCAGGACCGTCGTCTCGTGACCTGCCTGAGCGCGCAGGCGCACCCGGATGCGGGCCAGGAGCTCCTCGAACCGGAACGGCTTGGTGACGTAGTCGTCGGCGCCGGTCTCGAAGCCGGCCACCGTGATCGACGACTCGTTTCTGGCGGTGAGGATGATGACCGGCAGCCGCTCGCCCCGCCGGCGGATCCGGGACAGCGCCTCCATGCCGCCGACGCCCGGCAGGCCGAGGTCCAACACCACGAGATCGAAGTCGCCGTCGCGGGCGAGCGAGGCCGCCTGCCTCCCGTCATCGACGCTCACGGTGGTGTACCCGTTCGCCCGCAGCCCCTTCTCGAGGAAGGTGGCGATGCGGGGCTCGTCCTCGGCGATCAGGATGCGGGCCATTGCCTCGTCGTCTCCACCACGTGGATCTCCCTGGTGTCGTCGTCGGGCCCCGGTGCCGATGGCCCTGGGGGCGGACCGGCGCTGGCGGGGGGTGGCCGGTCGAGCTCCTCCGGTCGGTCGCCGCCAGTGGCGGGGAACACCACGGTGAAGGTGGCGCCCAGGCCAGCCCGACTGTGCAACTCGACCCGCCCGTGATGACCCTCGGCCACGGCACGCACGATGGCCAGGCCCAGGCCGGCGCCGTCGGACCGGCGGGAGCCGCTGCGGCCGCGGGCGAAGCGGTCGAAGATGCGGTCCCGGTCGTGGGGATCGACGCCCGCACCGGTGTCGCGCACCCAAATGCGGGCCTCGTCGCCCTCCAGGGCACTTCCGAGGCCGATCTCGGCACCCGCCGTCGTGTGCTCGACGGCGTTGCGGGCCAGGTTGAACATGGCCTGGGCCAGGCGCTGGGCGTCCCCCCGCACGACGCCCTCGGCGCAGGCGTCGAGGCGCCAGTCCCGATCGCCCAGGGCCCGCGCCTTGACCACCAGCTCGGTGGTGAGGTCGCTCAGCTCGATGAGCTGCGGCCGCACGAAGTCAGGCTGCTCGGCCTTGGCCAACAAGAGCAGGTCCTCGACGATGCGGGCCATGCGGTCCAGCTCGTCGGTCACCAGGGCCACCGTCTCCTCCCGGTCCTGGGGGTCGTCGCCCATCAGCTCCAGATGGCCCCGGATGATGGTGATCGGGGTCCGCAGCTCGTGGCCGGCGTCGTCCACGAAGGCCCGCTGGGCGGCAAACGCTCCGGCCAGGCGATCGAGCATGTCGTTGAAGGTCCGGGTGAGCTCGGCGATCTCGTCGTTGCCCTCGACCGGGATGCGCCGCGACAGATCGGTCTCCGAGATGCTCCGGGCGCTGTCGGTGAGCTGGCGCACCGGACGCAGCAGCCGCCCGGCGATCACCCACGCCAGTCCGGTGGCCACCACCAGGACCATCCCGGCCACGCCGGCCGCCACCCTGATGCCCGCCTCGACCTCCTCCCGCTCGGCGCGCAGGAAGTTGGCGACCACGAACACGCCGGCGGTGCGGCCCTGGGTGCGCAGCGGCACGGCCAGGTAGCGCACCGGGCCGGCGTCGGTGTGGATCTCGCCCTCGCTTCCCTCGGTGAGGTTCGCCCACCGCTCGACCAGCGCCGGCACCCGATCGAGGCGCACCGGGGCGGGGGTGGTGGCGTAGGGGCGCCCCTCGACGAGGGTCAGGTACACCTCGCCCTCGATGGGGACGTTGCGATGCATGAAGGTGTCGAAGATGGCCCGCACGTCGCCCTCGAAGGGCTGACCGGTGGCCGGGTTGCGGCCGCCGGCCAGGCGCTGCATCTCCTCGCGCTCCTGTTCCAGCGACGCCGCCACCTCGGCATCCAGCCGCCGCAAGAGCACGGCCCGCTGCACCACGAGCCCCACCACGATGGCGCCGGCCAGCAACGCGGCGGAGAAGCCCAGGACCCGGGCACGGAAGCCGAGGTGGGAGCGGCGCCCGTCAGTCATCGTCGAGCTCGTCGGTTCGTTCGTGGTCGTCCTCCCCGTCGTCGACATCATCGCCGTCGTCGGGACGTGCGGGCGGGAGGGATGCCGGGGGCAGAGGACCGGGCGGCACCGAGGCGACGGACGCCGGCGGCCCTGGGGCGACCGACGACGGCACGGGGACTGCCCGCCCCGGGGGCGGCGAGGCGGCGGGCAGTGTCGGCGGAGGCACCACGGTGGCTTCCCCACCCGCGGGCCGGGCGCCAGGCGCGGGACCGGGGTCGGTCCCGCCGTGGAGCTCGATCGGGGCAACCCGAGCGTCACCGCCACCATCGAGGGCGTCGGCGCCGATGTAGCCGACGACGAACGCAAGGAGGCCGATGGCACCGAACACCGCCGCCCGCGACGCCCACATCCGGCCCACTCTGAGCCCGACGGCCGAGCGCTGGATGAGACGGACATGAGAGTTCTCTCATATGGAAGTCCGACACCCGCCGACCACACCGCGCGACAACAATGACAAGAGGAGGGGGTGACATGCCCACCAGGATCAACGACAGGCTCATCTCCTGGGCCAGCGACATCGACCCCGGCACCGTCCGCCAGGCCGAGAAGACGGCCCGGCTGCCCGTCGTGGAGGGCCACGTCGCCCTCATGCCCGACGCGCATGTCGGCATCGGCGCGACCGTCGGCTCGGTGATCCCCACCCGCAACGCGGTGATCCCCTCGGCTGTGGGCGTCGACATCGGCTGCGGCATGATCGCCGCCGAGCTCGACGTCACCGAGGACCGCCTTCCCGACGACCTGGAGCCCCTGCTGGGGCACATCGAGCGAGCCATCCCCGCCGGCGTGGGCAAGGGCCACGGCGACGTCGGCCGCAAGGCCGACGCCTGGCTGTCGGCCCACCGCCCGGCCACCGAGCTGGGCACCGATCGCTCGGTGAAGGCGGCCAGGCAGTTCGGCACCCTGGGCTCGGGAAATCACTTCTTCGAGCTGTGCGTCGACGAGCGGGGACGGGTGTGGGTCGTCCTCCACTCGGGGAGCAGGGGCGTCGGGAACCAGCTGGCCCAGATGCACATCGCCAAGGCGCGGCGCCTGGCCAAGGACCTCCAGCTGCGCCTGGAGGACCCCGACCTGGCCTGGTTCGCCGAGGGCACGCCCGAGTTCGGCGCCTACGTCGCCGACATGCTGTGGGCCCAGGACTACGCGGCGGCCAACCGGGCCCAGATGATGGACAACGCCATGGCCGAGGTTTTCGGCTTCTTCGGCTTCGGCACCGAGACCCGGCGTATCAACTGCCACCACAACTTCACCGCCCGCGAGGTCCACAACGGCCAGGAGCTGTGGATCACCCGGAAGGGCGCCATCAAGGCCGACGTCGGCGACCTCGGCGTCATCCCGGGCTCCATGGGCACCCGCAGCTACATCGTGGCCGGCAAGGGCAACCAGGCCAGCTGGACGTCGTGCTCGCACGGCGCCGGCCGCCGCCACAGCCGCACGCAGGCCAAGAAGCTGTTCACCAAGGCCGACCTGGCCGAACAGATGAAGGGCAAGGTGTGGCTGGCGGGCCGGGCCGAGTCGCTGGTGGACGAGATCCCCTCGTCCTACAAGGACATCGACCAGGTGATGGCCGACCAGGCCGACCTGGTGGAGGTCCGCCACACGCTGCGTCAGGTCCTCAACTACAAGGGCACGTGAGGTTGCACCGTCGCTCCTCACCGTTGGCCAGTCGCTGGCTGAACAGGGCGGCGAAGTCGGCGAGTCGGCGAAGTCGGGTGCCGGCGCTTCGCAGGTGCGTACCCTGGTCGCCGTGGCGGCGACGCGGCTGCCACCGGGAACGAGAGGGAGGTACCGAGAATGGCGCGATTGATGCTCGTTGGCACCGCCGGCTCCGACGATCCCACCCGAGCGGCCCTGCCGCTGTTGAACGCCCGAGCGGCGGTGAACGCCGGCCACGACACCGAGGTCTTCCTCGTCGGCGAGGCCGTCTACCTGATGAAGACGGCGGTAGCCGACGCCACCAATCCGGTCGGATGGCCCAACGTCGGCGAGTTGATCCGCGACGTCGTCGGCAAGGGCGGCACCTTCTACATCTGAGGCGGCTGCAGCACCGCCCGTGGGGTGGTGGAAGCAGATCTCAACGGCAAGAACGCCCGGTTCACGAACCCCGACGAGTTCCTCGAGCACGCCTTGGCGGCAGACAAGGTACTCACCACGTGACGCCGCGTCCCTGCCCGGACTGAGTTCGGAGGACGACGAAGGGCGCACCCGGCCGTCACGGCGATGAAGCGGTCCTCCGGGCGGCTGATCGGAGCGTCCTCGTCCGCGCCGACCGTCGGCGGCGTCACCCCAGCGTGGGCGTCTCCTGTGGGACGCCACCGGGCGCCACCGGGATGAGACACTGGTTGCGTGGCACTCACGCCGCCTTCGGTCCGCGGCTCGCTGCTGTTGGGCTGTACCCGGCGGCTGCAACGCGACCAGCTCGGCACCTACGCAGAGGCCATGGCCGCGCACGGCGACATCGCCCGCTTCCGCGTGGGCCCGCCCCGTGTGGGTTTCGAGTTCGACGCCGTGTTCTCGCCCGAGGGCGCCCACCGGGTGTTGGCGGGCGACGCCGGTCACTACCTCAAGGACGCGCCCGTCATCGGCGAGTTTCGCCACTTCCTGGGCGACGGGCTCCTCGTGAGCCGGGGTGAGCGCTGGTTGAGTCACCGGCGCATCGCCCAGCCGCTGTTCACCCGGCGAGCGGTCACGTCCCATCTGGAGGCCATCGCCGCCGCCACCGGTGACCTCCTGTCGTGGTGCGAGGCAGATGCCGCCGCCGGCGCTGCCGTCGACCTCCACGCCCTGTCGATGCGGTATGCGCTCTCCGCCCTGGGTCGCAGCGTGTTCGGCAAGGACATCGTCCAGGTGGCACCGACGCTGCGCGAGGTCCTACCGCCCCTCGGCGACCACCTCAAGCACCGCGCCCTCACCCCGGTGCGGACTCCGCACTGGTTCCCTTCGCCGGCCAACCGCCGTGGGGAGCGCATCCGCAAGGTGGTGTGGGACCTGGCCGACGCCCTCATCGCCGAGCGCAGGGCGACCGGGGCAGAGGGGACGGACCTGCTGAGCCGGCTGCTCAACGCCCGCGACCCGCACACGGGCGAGGCGCTGAGCGATGCGGATGTGCGCGACGAAGTCATCATCTTCCTGATCGCCGGCCACGAGACCACCGGCAGCGCCCTCGCCTTCACGCTGCAGCTCCTGGGTCGCCACGAGGACGTTCAGGAACGGGTTCGCGCCGAAGTAGCCGAGGCCGCCCAGTCACCCGGAAACGGGGCGCCTCGCATTCGTGACCCGGAGCAGCTGCCGTACACGGTCCGGGTCGTAAACGAGGCCATGCGCCTGTACCCACCCGCCCACACCGTCGTCCGCCGCGCCGACGCCGACACCGAGCTGCTGGGTTACCCAGTGCAGAAAGGTCGCATCGTGGCGGTGAGCATCTGGGGTGTCCACCACCGGCCCACGGTCTGGTCGGAACCCTTCGCCTTTTCGCCGGAGCGCCAGGAGATCGCAGCGGCAAGGGGCGACGCCACTCGGACGTCAACCGGCTACCGGCAGTTCCCGTTCGGCGGAGGGCCGAGGAAGTGCATCGGCGAGCACCTGGCCATGGCGGAGTTGACGGCCGCCGTGGCCGCCCTCGTGGAGCGGTACCGCCTGGCGTCACTTCTCGAGACCCCCGACGTGGAGGTCGACCTGGCTCTGCGGCCCCGTGGGGCCCTTCCGTGCCGGTTGGAGCCGGTGTCCTGACGGCCGACCGCCGAGTTCACGAGTTCAGCGATCACGGGCAACTCCCGCATGCAGACCCACCGTTCGACCGCTCCCGCGCCTCAGGCCGTTCGGCGGTCGTGCTTGGGCCTATTGCTGCGCGTAGGTTCGGAGTGCTATGAAAAGGCCGTCCGACTGCATTGCGTGGCCGGGTGGCAGTCCCAACGGAAACCGAGGGGTTCCTGTGAAGATTCGACCACGCATCGTGGTTTCCGTGGCCGTGCCGTTGCTGGCGTGGCTGGCAGCCGTCACTCCACCGGCCGGCGCGTTCGGTTCCTCGGATCCGCCCCCTCTGCCCTCGGTCAGCGCAGGCGGCTACATGACCTGCGCGGTGCAGGCCGATGGGACCGCGGCGTGCTGGGGCGAGAACGCCGTCCCAGCGAACGACGTGCTGAACGTGGGCCCCGGAGGGGCGGCGACGCCGCCGGCCGGCGTGAGGTTCCTCGAGGTGAACGCCGGCTACGCCACCGCATGCGGGATCACCACCGATCGAACGATCGTCTGCTGGGGCAACGACCGGTTCAACAAGCTCCAGGAGCCGGCGGGAACGTTCACCCACGTGGTGCCTGGCCTCAACTACATCTGCGCCCTGCGCAACGACGGCACGGTCGTCTGCTGGGGCGGGGACGACCCGGCCGCTCCCGGGGCCGACCCCCTCCAGCGGGTCGTGCGCGACGTGCCCACCGGCCAGTTCACCCAGGTCAGCGTGGGCATCCGCCACGCCTGCGCCCTCCGCGCCGACGGCACCATCGTGTGCTGGGGGCACAACGCCGACGGGCAGACCAACGTGCCGCCCGGAACGTACAGCTACGTCAACGTGGGGAACTTCACCTCCTGCGCGCTCCGCACCGACGGCACACCGGTCTGCTGGGGAAGGAACCAGGGCGGCCAGCAGACCTACCCCGGTGGGACGTTCACCGAGCTGAGCGTCGGCTTCGCCCACGTCTGCGGGCTTCGCCCGGACGGGACCATCACCTGCTGGGGTCGCAACGCCGAGGGCCAGACGACCGCGCCCGCAGGTACGTACACCCACGTCAGCGCCGGCACGTTCCACAGCTGCGCCATGCCCACCAGCGGTCCCCCGGCGGTCTGCTGGGGGAACAACCAGGCGGGCCGGGCCCAGCCGAGCATGAGCAACACCCCGCCGCCGCCGGCGATCGCCACCAGCCCCTACAGCTTCCAGCTCACGATGGTCACCCATCTCTCTCCGGCGCCGACCTACTCGTTGGTGTCCGGGGAGCTGCCTCCCGGTGTGACGCTCAGCCCGACTGGCCTCCTCTCGGGGACGCCGACCGAACCGGGCGCCTACACCTTCCAGGTGCAGGCGGTCAGCAACCGGCTGTCCCCGCCTGACTGCGTTGGCCCTGTCACCGGCAGCCTCCCGTGCACCCCGGGCGACACGAGCTCCATGGCCACCGCCACCAGGACGTTCACCATCACCGTGGGCGCCGGCTGCGGGGGGAGGGCGGCCACCATCGTGGGCACCGAGGAGGGCGACGAGCTGGTGGGCACCGAGGGGGACGATGTCATCTCCGGGCTCGGCGGCGACGACCGCATCAGCGGCCTCGGCGGCGACGACGTCCTCTGCGGCGATGCCGGCGATGACACGATCGACGCCGGCAGCGGCGATGACCAGGTCTACGGCGGCTCTGGCGACGACAAGCTGCGCGGCGGCTCGGGCGACGACACCCTCTCCGGGGACGACGGATCCGACCATGTGGTCGGCGGAGGCGGCGCCGACGTCCTCTCGGGCGGGTCTGGAGCCCCCGACCACTGCGTGGGCAGCGGCAAGACCGGCACTTTGGGCCCCGATCACGGCTGCGAGAAGTTCAGCCGCGGCCCCTGAGGCGCCTTGATGGCGGACCCGTGAGCTCGTGAAGCGCTCCGTGCCCGATGAGACGAGGACCGAGCGAGGTCTGCGGCGGCCCGCACGCCGTTGCGGTCGCCGGGCTGATGGGGCGGACCCAAGGCCCGGAGAGTCAGGGGACTCACTTGGATCCGGTGAAGTCCGTCGAGAAGAACGGAACCAGGCCACCTTCGAGGCCCTGACGGCCTGGCTGGGCGGGGCCGGGGCCGACGGGTTGGAGCACGCCGAGCTGGCGCACCGGCTGAGCAACGACGGCCGGGACCTGCTGCGCCATCTCCTCCAGGACCACACCGACCTGCGGTCCTCCCGAGAGCGCCGGTGCGACGTCGTCGACGCCGACGGGGATGCCCACACCCGGGTGGAGGCGGGACATGAGCGGGGGCTGGCCACGGTCGTCGGCGAGGTCCGGGTCCGCCGCCTCGCCTACCGCCGGGCCGGCCACGCCAATCTGCACCCCGCCGACGCCGGTGCGATGGCGTTCGGAGCGGCCGATATGCATGCGCCCCGTCGTATCTTGGGAGATGACGTTGTCGATCATCGCCCACGACAAGCTCGGTGATCTGCTGGGGGCTGCTGTCACGAGTTGCGTCCTCGCCGCCGGCCGTCGAGTTCTGCACGTTCGCCCGGGCATCGGTGCCATCGCCACTCAGGCGCACTCGGAGATCACATGGGGTGACGACATCCTCGACACGCTCGCGTGCGGCGAGACCCCTGAAGCCGCGATCGCTCCGTACCACCGGGACGACGTCCAGATCGCAGCGATCAACGACTCCGGTGTGTCGGCCGTCTACACCGGGCAGGCCTGTGACGGTCATGCAGGTCACCGGAGTGGTGACGGCGCCACTGCGCAGGCCAACACGGCTCGGCTGCCCGATGCCGCCCAGCGGATGCTCGACGCCTTCCAGGCGACGAAGAAACCTCTCGCCGAACGCCTCGTGGCCGCCCTCGCCGCGTCCGGTGGCGACGCGCGCGGGAGACAGTCAGCAGCCGTCCTCGTCACCGGCCGAGGGCCGCTGCGGGGTGACGCTGACGAACCCCATGTCGACCTGCGGGTCGACGACCACCGCGATCCCGTTGAGGAGCTCAGCCGGCTGCTCTTGCTCCACCGAGCGCATTGCCGCATGCGCCAGATGCTGGCGGGCGCACTACCCGTCGATGAGGCGGAGGTGGCCGACCTCCTGGCGATCCATCCCGAGGATCCCTTCTTGAGGCGAGCCAGCACCCGTCTCCAATGACCGCCCCGACGCAGCGCGCTACGCGCCGTTCGGTACGGCTGCACGCGCGGCCACCGCCGCGTTATCGAACGGCCGATATGTAGCGTCGTGACCGGCACCTACGGGGCGGGGTCTCGGTGCGAGGCAGGATGTGGTCGTGGGGCGACCGGGCGACATCAGGCTCTCGTTCAACGAAGCAGCGGAGATCTACGACCGGGTCCGCCCCTCATATCCCGCTGCCATGTTCGACACGCTCTTCGAGATGCTGCCGCCCAGGCCGGCGATCGTCGAGGTCGGTCCGGGAACGGGCCAGGCAACGAAGGACCTCCTTGCCCGAGGGGCATCAGTTCACGCCATCGAGATCGGCCCGGTGATGGCGGCGAAGTTGCGGTCGAACCTCCCCTCCGATCGGCTTGACGTCACCATCGGCGACTTCGAGGTGGTGAACATCACGCCCGCCTCAGCTGACGCGGTCTTCTCGGCCACCGCGTACCACTGGATCTCTCGACAAGCGCAGGCTGATCGGCCCGGCAGGATCCTCCGACCTGGTGGCGTCGTGGCGATCGTCGACGTGATCCAAGTCGACTCGCCCGACGACGCCGGCTTTTTCGCCGCCAACCAGCCGATCTACGAGCGATACGGACAGGGCCACACCGGGCCGCCGGCCCCGACACGTGATGCTGTCGACCCGGAGATACGCCAAGTGCTTGAGGCGGATGGTCGCTTCGACTCCGTCGCCGTCCGCCGGTGCGACTGGAACCAGACGTACACCGCGTCGGAGTATCGGCAACTGATGCTCTCGTACTCAGGTACGGAGATGATGAACGAGTCCGACCAAACGGGCCTCCTCAACGACATGGAGGCCTTCATCCGGGAGCATTTCGGCGGCCTCATCACCAGGCCGCTCGTCGTCACGCTCACGACGGCCATCCTGACTTGACGGCCACCGGCCGTGGCGAACGCCTCGCTGAACGCCGGCTCCGGGACGCGCTCCAGACGCGCCGTTCGGCTCGCGGCGCGTCAACTCCGGGTGGGGAATCTGGAGCGCGCGTTCTGGGCGAGCGAGGACCACCGCGTTCTCGATCGGTCGCAGTTCGCAGCCAAGAAGGCGCGGCGTCAGCGAGGGGACGTACTCAGTAGAGGCTCACCGCGACGCGAGGACCGCGGCGGACACCTCCGCGCCGGACGGCGTCGTTCCTGTCGCCGCGATCCGGTCTGCGACGAACTGCCGCGCGGCACCGCTCGACCTCCAGCCGACGACATCCCAGGCGCGGTGCCCGCCGTCCGGATCAACGGCATCGACGGTCCATGGCCGGCGGAACAGGACCCGGCCGACGATCCCCGACAGAGCAAGGAGAACGATCAACAACAGCTCTCCCAACGCGATCAAGAACGGGATCCCGATGAAGATCAGGAACAGAACCACCACGATGAGAACGATGAACACCGCGATCCCCTCCGCGATGTCTGGTGCACAGCCCGGGTCCGGAACGTCCGCCGCGTCCGCGGTCCGTCTACGCACCTTCCGAGTCCGGTCGACGAATCGAGCCCAGATCGTTTGAGAGCCGAGGTGCCGAGGTGCCCATCGCCTCCGCACGTGCCACACACCCGCCGTCGAATCGACCTTCACTTCAACATCATCGTCTGCGCGTCGGCTTGCGGTCCTTCGGCGCCGCCGGTCGCCATCGCTCGCGACGCGCCGTTCGGCGCCGAGTGCCGGCGCCGGACCAACGCGTTCGGGAACGCGCGTCCGGTACTTGCGACGAGGAGGACTTCCCGGCCGAATGGCGTCGCCCGTGTCAGTCTCTTGGAGGTGGGGATGGTCGAGGCGGACGACGGCGTCGAGCTGTGGGTTGAGGTCACCGGCTCGGATGACCGGGTCCCGGTGGTGCTGTGCCACGGTGGGCCCGGGCTGTGGGACAACCTGGTGTACTTGCGGCGCTGCTGGATCAGGACCGTCGTGTCATTCGCTGGGACCAGCGCGGCTGTGGACGCTCCGCGGGAGCCGACGGGCCGTTCTCGCTCAGCCAGTCGCTCGCGGACCTCGACGCCATCCGCCGACATCTGGGCATCGGACGCTGGATCGTCGGCGGACACTCCTGGGGTGCGTCCCTTGCGCTTCGCGCTGTCCTCTCGAATCCGGCGGTCGCCGCCGGCTTGCTCTACCTGTCGGGCACCGGACTCGGCCGAACGTGGCACGCGGCGTACAAGGCGGCACTCGCCGAGCGATCGACGCCAGCGCAGCTCGCTCGGTGCGAAGTGCTCGACTCGATGGCGAACCGCACTCGGGACGAGGAGATCGAGTGGCGCACGCTGCGGTGGGCTCCAGATTTCGCCGACCGGAGTCGCGCGATCGAGCTCGCATCAATCGACGCCAGCGCTCCCTGGGCGGTGAACCTCGCGTGCAACGCGGCCATCAACGCCGAGTGCAAGACCTGGGACTTCGATGCGATCCGCACACAGTGCGAGTCACTCGACATCCCAGCGCTTCTCGTCCATGGTGCACAGGACCCGCGAGCGCCGTACGCGATCGATCATCTCGCCACCGCGCTTCCAGACGCAGAGGTCACGGTCATCGACCGCGCCGGCCACGTCCCATGGCTGGAGCGCCCCGGGGCGGTTGCTGCCGCGCTCCGGGCATGGCTCAGCGCCACGTCCTGACGCCTTCGCCCCCCTCGCGAAGCGCCGTTAGCGGACACGTGGCGAGAGGGCGGCATCACGCGTTATGGAGCGCGCATTCGGAGCCCCTTCCGGCCGCGTTGAATCGGGATCTCCACCAACCTCGTGTATCGGTGGTCGGCAGGCCGGTGATGGCCGTGCGTAGAGCGGGTCAATTAGCCCAGGTTTGGCAGCGTGGGTAGCGCCCCGTCACGCGGTCGCAGCGATCGGACGTGGTGCGCCCGGTCCAGCCAGGCGAGACGGTCCGCCCAATGTCGCGCCGAGCCGTTCGTGTCAACCCGTCGACGCGCGTACCGGGACGCACCGACGTCCGGAGCCGGGGTGTTGACTGCTGCCATGGCCTCTCTGGCCTGGACAGCCCGGCTCGCCGTGCACGCTCGTTGCCGAATGGTCCGCGTCTAGGCGCCGATTCGTCCGGTTTCGTGCGCCCACATGGCGATCTCCACCCGATTCCGGGCGCCGAGCTTGTTCATCAAGCTGCCGAGATGGGTCTTGACCGTGCTCAGGCTGATGAAGAGCTCGGTGGCGATCTCGGCGTTGGTGCGGCCCCGTGCGACGGACACCAGCACCTGTTCCTCCCGGTCGGTCAGTGGGGCGACGGGCTGCGCCGGAGGCGTGCCGTCGCGTCGGTGGGCGAACGTGGCGAGCAACCGGGCGGTGACGCTCGGTGCGATGAGCGCATCGCCGTTGGCGGCGGCCTTGATTGCCTGCACGAGCAGCTCGGGACCGGCGTCCTTCAGCAGGAACCCCCGCGCGCCGGCCTTGAGGGCGCCATGGACGTACTCGTCGAGATCGAAGGTGGTGATGACGACCACGGCCTGCGGATCGGCGACGTCGGGCCCGGCGAGCTGGCGGGTTGCTTCGATCCCGTCGAGGCCGGGCATGCGGATGTCGAACAGGCAGACGTCCGGCCGCAGCTGCTTGGCCAGCGTGACGGCTTCGGCGCCGTCGGCGGCTTCGCCGACGACCTCGATGTCCGGCTGGGCGTTCAGGATCATCCGGAGCCCGGTCCGGATGATCTCCTGGTCGTCCGCGAGCAGGACGCTGATGCTCACGGTCGGGCGTCCCGCGGGAGGACAGCCGTGACGGTCCATCCGTTCCGGGTGGGGCCTGCTTCGAGGGTGCCGCCGAGCAGCTTCGCCCGTTCGGCCATCCCGACCAGCCCGAACCCGGTCGCCGTCCGGGGATCGAACGGTCCCGGATCGCCGTCGTCGTGCACCGTCATGCGGACACAGTCGGGCTCGCCCCGCACCGCCACCTGGACGCGGGTGGCGTGGCGGGCGTGGCGAACGGCGTTGGTGATCGACTCCTGGGCCAGGCGGAAGATGGCGGCATCGACGGAAGGTCGCAGCCCGTCGAGATCTCCGGAGAGCTCGACGTCGACCCGCGGCCGTTCGCCGGGGCCGGTGGAGAGGTCCTCGACCTGGGCGACGCCGCGCTGCGGTGTGAGGTCCGGTTCCTCTCCCTGCCGGAGGGCGCCGACCATCGTGCGCATCTCCGCGAGCGTCCGAGAGGCCTCCTGCTCGATGACGGCGAGTGCCTCCACCGCGGCGGACGGATCCGTGGAGGCCATGACACGGCCGGCCTGGGCCCGGATGGCGATGGCCGAGACGTGGTGGGCGACGGTGTCGTGGAGCTCGCGCGCCAGCTGCTCTCGCTCGAGGAGCTTCACCTGATCCATCCCCCGGCGACGGGCCTTGTCCGCGTAGCGGACCGAGGCACCGACCGCCGCCACCAGGAGCACGAACAAGGCACCCTCAGCGACCTCGCTCAGCGGGACCTCGTCGGCGCCCGAGTGCATCTGGGCGTCGACGGCGTGCAGCAGCACCGGGATCGACACGACCGCCAGCCCGATCACGGCGTCACGACCGGAGCCCCAGCGGAACAGCGCGTACACCAACAAGATCACGAAGACGGTGGCATCCAGGCCCCGCCAGTCGTCGCCGAGGATGAGCGAGGCGACCTGCACCACCGCGACGAGGCCGAAGGCGGCGGCGACGGACTGGAGCGGGTGCGTCCTTCGCCACAGCAACGTCGGGAGCAGAGCCAGGGCGACGGTCATGGAGAGCGCCCGCCACACCAGGTCCTCCCGGAACACTCCCTCGAGGACCACCACGGGCACCAGCGCCGAGACGAGCGCCCAGTCCCGCCAGACCGGCCCGGGCGCATCGGGAACGCGGGGCTCGGCCCACAACGAACGAGCCGCGTCCCGGAGCATGACCCCACTCTAAGGAAGTCCGCCAGCCGGCGGATCGGCCGAAAGTACGAGAAGCCAACCGTCCGATCGGCGGGTCTCGAATGGCTGGACGCCCGATGTGGCGAGCGCCGGACATCACGACCATGGGCTCATGCCCACCTCAGCAGCAACCCCACGCCCAACGTCGCTCCTCGGCCGGGTCGCCGGCTGGTGCTTCGATCACCGGATCAAGGCCCTCGGGCTCTGGCTCGTCGCCTTCGTCGCCATCTTCGGCGCGGCTGGCACGGTCGGCTCGCAGTTCAGCGGCAACGCCCAGGTGCCCGGCTCCGGCAGCGCCGCCGGGTTCGCCGCGCTGGCTGAGCACTTCCCCGAGCTCGGCACCGGCGGGCAGACGGGCACGATCGTGTTCAGGGCAGCCCAAGGCATCGACGACCCCGAGGTCCGGGCCGCCATGGAAGGACTGTTCGCAACGGTCGACGCCGGGTTCCCCGACGGCGGCGGTGAGCCGCAGCACCCGGGTGCGACCGTGGTCTCGCCCTACGCCGAGCGCGGCCAAAGCCAGATCGCCCGGGATGGGCCCCTGGCCGGCGGCGTCGCCTACGCCCAGGTCAACTTGTCCTCCGACGTCGACGACGCCGAATCGGGCCTGCTGGGCAAGGCGATCAGCGAGCACGCGCCTGTGATCGACGGCCTCCAGGTCTTCGCGGGCGGCCAGTACCTGGCCGTGATCGAGCCCCCGCAGACCGAGCTCCTCGGCCTCGCCTTCGCCATGATCGTCCTGATCTTGGCATTCGGGTCGGTGCTCGCCATGGGCCTCCCGATCGCCGTCGCACTCGGCGGCGTCGCCGCCGGCATGGGCGTGACCCTGCTCCTCAGCAACGTCTTCACCATCCCCACCGACGCCACCGTCCTCGGGATCATGATCGGGCTCGGCGTCGGCATCGATTACGCCCTCTTCATCGTCTCCCGCTACCGGGAAGGCCTCCACGCCGGGCGCTCCGCCCGTGCGTCCACCGTGATCGCCATGGAGTCCGCCGGGCGAGCCGTGATCTTCGCCGGCACCACCGTGATGATCTCGATGCTCGGCCTGCTCCTCGTGGGCGTCGGATCTGTCGGCGGCATGGGCATCGGTGTCTCCGCCACCGTGCTCGCCACCATGTTCACGTCCACCACGCTGCTCCCGGCGCTGCTCGGCTTCGCCCGTGAGCGGGTCGAGCTCACCCGCTGGCGCGGCCTGATCGCCGCCGGCTTCACGTCCGTCGCCCTGCTCGGGCTCGGCATCGGGTTCGCGCCGCTCACCGCCTTCGGCGGCGCCTTCGCCCTCCTCACCCTGCTCGCCAGCCTGGCCGTCCGGCCGCTGCGGCGCGCCGTCCCTCGACGGGTTGCGAAGCCAGTGGATGCGACGCTCGCCTACCGGTGGAGCCGCACCATCCAGCACAACCCGCTCCGCTGGCTGGTCGGCGCGAGCGTCGTGCTGGTCCTCCTCGCTGCGCCGGTCGCCAGCCTCCGCCTCGGCTGGGCCGACGATGGGAACTTCCCCGAGGGCACCGACACCAGGCAGGCCTATGACCTGCTTGCCGAGGGGTTCGGCGACGGGTTCAACGGCCCGTTCCTCATCACCGTCGTCGGCGAGTCCGCCGACTCGGTCGCCGCCCTCCACGCCGCCCTGGTGCGCACCGACGGCGTCGCCGCCGTCACCGCCCCGATCCCCAACGACCCGGCCCAGCCGGGTGCCCACCTCATGAGCCTCGTCGCCACCACCGCTCCCCAGGACGAAGCCACCGCCGCACTCGTCCGCCGGCTCCGCGCCGACGTCATCCCCGCCGCGACGGCCGGCACCGGCCTCGACGTCGAGGTCACCGGAGGCGCCGCCATCGCCATCGACATCACCGACTACCTCGCCAAGAGGATGCTCCTCTTCTTCGGCGCCGTGCTGGCCTTGTCGTTCGTGCTGCTGCTGATCGTCTTCCGGTCACTGCTGGTGCCGCTCAAGGCCGTCCTCATGAACGTCCTCACCATCGGCGCCGCCTACGGCATCGTCGTCGCCGTCTTCCAGTGGGGATGGGCCGGCGGGCTC